>NZ_JBSHAP010000001.1:0-143555 GCF_053611565.1 Kitasatospora sp. NPDC054795 | reverse complement strand
GCCCCCACGCCGGCCCGGGCCCGCCCCCCCCCCCCCGGCCCCGCCCCCCCCGCCCCGCGGCGGGGCCGGCCCCCGCGGCCACCCCCCCACACGGCACCGGACGGAGGTCAGACCCCCGAGGGGATCTGCTTGGCCCGGCCGCGGACCTGGATCGCCGTCACGATCTCGACCAGACCCAGGATCACCAGCCAGCAGCCTGCCAGCACGGCCAGCGCGGTGATCGACCCGACCGGCCACACCATCAGCAGTACGCCGGCCAGGGTGTTGGCCGCGCCCGCGAAGGCCTGCCAGCCGCGGGCGGGCATCAGCGGGTCGGAGATCGCGGCGGCGAGCTGGGTGATGCCGCGGAACAGCCAGCCGATCCCGATCCAGATCGCGAGCAGCAGCAGTGACTGCGCCGCGCTGCGGAAGCAGAGCAGGCCCAGCAGGACGCAGATCGCACCGCTGATGAAGGCCAGCACCCGCAGCGCCGCGGTGGAGTGGGTGCCGAACGCGGCGATCAGCTGCACGATGCCGATCACCAGCAGGTAGAGGCCGAACAGCACGCCCACCACCAGGAGCGTCTCCTCGGGCCACGCGAAGACCACGATCCCGAGGGCGAGCGAGGCGAGTCCGGCGACCAGCAGGACCTGCCAGGCGGCCTTGGCGAGCAGTCCGAGCGGGCCCTGGACCGGGCTGCCGTCGGGGGTGATGATCGGAGGGGCCACAGTGGCGTACTCCTCGGGCTGACGCCGGGCGACGGGTGACCGGTGACCGGTGTCCTGCCTGGTCGTGTGACGCAGAACGGGTGGGGTCGGGTCGGCCGGCTGACGGGCAGGGAACGAACCCCAGCATCTCCGCGCCACGGTCGGACCGCGCGTCGGATACGGCCGTTCGGGGGATTCGCCGCGGTCGCCGGAACGTCACCCTCCGGACACTTCCCGTCGATATCATCCGGCGGTATGACTTCTGAAGGGTGGGGGACCCCTCCGGTCGAGCCGATCAGCCAGCACTACATCGTCTGCGGGGGCAATGCGCTGGCCCATCGACTGATCCTGGAACTCGTCGAGCACTACGAGGTCCCGGTCGTCGTCCTGGTCGCCGACCGGACCCGCGACCACGCGCCGCAGATCGAGCAGCTGTCCGGCGTCGCGGCGGTCGTGGAGTACGCCGGCATCACCGAGGAGGCGCTGCGCGCGGTGTCCATCGGCACCGCGCGCGGTCTCGCCCTGGTCGAGGGGAGCGACCAGGAGAACATCCACGCCGCGCTCAGCGCCCAGAACCACAACCCGGACATCCGCATCGTGTTCCGGATGTTCAACCAACGGCTCGGCGAGAACATCGAACGGCTGCTCAAGAACGGTGCCGCGCTCTCCGGTTCCGCCAACGCCGCCCCGGCCTTCGCCTCCGCGGCGCTCGGACGTCCCAACTCGGTCGAGATCGAAGGGCGTTACCTGCACATCGCGTTCGACGACGACATCACCTCCGACCGGATCTGCGTGGTCGCCGACCAGATCGACCGGCAGGACCTCGGCAGGATCCGACTGCTGCCCGAGCAGCAGGGCGACTCGGCCGAATTCGTCCGGCTCGCCAGTGAGTTCGGCGACGACGGGCCGATCCGACCCGGAGGCGTTCGGCGTGAACCGGAGCCCGCGGCCGACCCCGACCAGGAGGAGGAGCCGGGCGGCAGGGCTGCGCTCCAGGTGCTGCGGATCGAACCCCGGGAGCCGATCGACTGGAAGCGACGGCTGCGCTGGCGGCTGCTCGACACCATGCGCTTCTTCACCAGCGCCCGGATGCGGCTGGTGCTGCTCACCGCCCTCGCGGCGGTGTTGCTGGCCTTCGGGGTGCTCTGGTACCTCAACCGGAACTTCGGCTGGACCGTCTACATCGCGCTGCTCGACCTGGCCGGCGCGGCCCAGCCGGACCAGCTCTCCGACATCTCCTCCGGGACGGGCACCGGCGGGTTCTGGCAGCGGGTCGCACAGGTGGTGATCACCATCTGCGGGATCACCTTCGCGCCGGTGGCCACCGCGATCGCGGTGGAGGTCCTGGGCTCCGGGCGGCGCGGGCAGCCGCGCAACCCCGGGGCGGGCACCCGGGACCACGTGATCGTCGTCGGCCTCGGCAACGTCGGAACCCGCGTCGCGATCCAACTGCACGACATGGGCGTGCCGGTGGTCTGCATGGAGCGGGACCCGCAGGCCCGCGGCATCGCCGCCGTCCGGGCACTGGGGATCCCGGTGGTGATGGGCGACGGTCCGTTCGAGCAGCAGTTGCGCCGGGCCCGGCTGAAGCACAGCCGGGCGCTGGTCGCCGTCAGCGGGGACGACGCCACCAACCTGGAGGCTGCCCTGGAGGCGCGCCACGGCAATCCCGACGTCCGGGTGGTGGTGCGGCTGTTCGAGGACGACTTCGCCAGTCACTTCTACAAGACGCTGGACAACGCGGCCTCCCGGTCGGTGTCCTACCTGGCCGCACCGGCCTTCGCGGCGGCGCTGATGGGGCGCGAGGTGCGCGGGACGCTGTCGGTGCTCCGGCACGTGCTGCTGATCGCCGAGTTGAAGGTGGAGGACGGCAGCGGGCTGATCGGGCTGAACCGGCACGACCTGGAGGACCCGGGCGGCGTCCGGGTGATCGCCGTGCGCTTCGCCCACGGCGGGCAGCTGCTGTGGAACTTCCCGGACCGCACCCGGCAGCTCGCCCCGGGCGACGAGATCGTGGTCGCCGCCACCCGCAGTGGGCTCGCCCGGCTGAACACGGTGGCGGTGGAGGAGGACTGAGCGCGGCGGCCGGTCGCGAACGGCCTGCCTTCGGCGAACAGGCGGCGGCCCGCGGAGGACGGATGACAGCCGACGGCTTTCAGTGGACAGAGTTCAGCGGACAGATTTCATCATCTGAAACCTGTCCGCTGTTCGTCGTCCGCGGCCTGTTGTCGCCTGCCGGACGTCCTCCGTTGTCAGCGGTTCTGGAACTCCGGCGGGCGCTTCTCGGCGAAGGCCGCCATGCCCTCCTTCTGGTCCGCCGTGGCGAAGGCCGCGTGGAAGAGCCGGCGCTCGAAGCGCACGCCCTCGGCGAGCGTCGTCTCGAAGGCGCGGTTGACGCTCTCCTTCATCATGATCGCGGCCGGGGTGGACATCGCCGCGATCGTCTCGGCGGTGGCGAGCGCCTCGGCGAGCAGCTGGTCCGCCGGGACGATCCGGGAGACCAGTCCGGCCCGCTCGGCCTCCTCGGCGCCCATCATCCGCCCGGTCAGGCACAGCTCCATGGCCTTCGCCTTGCCGACCGCCCGGGTCAGCCGCTGCGAGCCGCCGATGCCGGGGATCACCCCGAGCTTGATTTCCGGCTGTCCGAACTTCGCGGTGTCCGCCGCCAGCAGGATGTCGCACAGCATCGCCAGCTCGCAGCCGCCGCCCAGTGCGAACCCGGCCACCGCCGCGACCACCGGCTTGCGCACGGCGCCGAGCCGGTCCCACGGACCCAGCCAGTCGTCCAGGTAGACGTCCGGGAACCGGTTGCCCTGCATCTCCTTGATGTCGGCGCCGGCCGCGAAGGCCTTCTCCGAGCCGGTGATCACCAGACAGCCGATCTCCGGGTCCCGGTCGAAGGCGGTCGCGGCGGCGACCACCTCGTTCATGAGCCGGGTGTTCAGCGCGTTGAGCGCCTTGGGCCGGTTGAGCGTGATCAGCCCCACCCGGCCCTTGCGCTCGACCAGGATCGTCTCGTAGGTCTCGGTCATCGCCGTCGACTCCCATTTCCGCTGCTCGGCGCCCGTGGGCGCGCCCTGACCACCCAACGATCTACGACGCGCCCCGCCTCGCGCCAGTCTTGGTATGCGAGACGCCGGTCACCAGGCGGTGGAGCGGGCGGACACCGAGCCGTCAGAAGCGGACGCCGTAACGTTCCGCCGCCCGCCGTACTGTCTCCGCCTCGACCTCGCCCCGGCGGGCCAGTGCGGCCAGCGCCGCGACCGTCACCGACTCGGCGTCCACCCCGAAGTGTCGCCGCGCCGCCGTACGGCTGTCCGAGAGGCCGAAGCCGTCGGTGCCCAGCGAGGTCCAGTCCTGTTCCACCCAGGGGCTGATCTGGTCCGGCACCGCGCGCATCCAGTCGCTGACCGCCAGCACCGGCCCGGGTGCCCCGGCCAGCGCCCGGGTCACATAGGGGACGTGGGCCGCCCCGTCGGTGCCGGCCGCCGCCCGCGCCAGGTTGGCCGCGTCGCAGTCCAGCGCCTCGCGGCGCAGTTCCGTCCAGGAGGGGGCGGACCAGACGTCGGCCGCGACGCCCCACTCCTCGCCGAGCAGCCGCTGCGCCTCCAGCGCCCAGCGCACGGCGGTGCCGGAGGCGAGCAGCTGAAGCCGCGGCGGGTCGGCGGGCAGGGCGGGGGACAGGGCGGCGTCTGCCGTGCGGTAGCGGTAGAGGCCGTGCAGGATGCCGTCCGCGACCTCCTCGCCGGCCGGGAGCGCAGGCTGCCGGAGCGGCTCGTTGTAGACGGTGAGGTAGTAGAACACGTCCTCGCCATGGGGGTGTTGCGCGCTGCTGCCGTACATCCGGCGCAGGCCCTCGCGGACGATCACGGCCACCTCGTAGCCGAACGCCGGGTCGTAGCAGAGCGCGGCCGGGTTGGTGGAGGCGATCAACTGGGAGTGTCCGTCTGCGTGTTGCAGTCCTTCGCCGGTCATGGTGGTGCGTCCGGCGGTGGCGCCGATCAGGAAGCCGCGGCCCAACTGGTCGGCCAGCGCCCACATCTGGTCGGCGGTGCGCTGCCAGCCGAACATCGAGTAGAAGATGTAGAACGGGACGACCGGCTCGCCGTGGGTCGCGTACGCGGTCGCGGCGGCGGTCAGCGAGGCCATCGAACCGGCCTCGGTGATGCCCTCGTTGAGGATCTGGCCGGTCGCCGACTCCTTGTAGTGGAGCAGTTGGTCGCGGTCGACCGGGTCGTAGGTCTGCCCGAGCGGGGAGTAGATCCCGGCGGTCGGGAAGAGCGACTCCATGCCGAAGGTGCGCGCCTCGTCCGGGACGATCGGCACCCACCGGTGGCCGGTCGCCTTGTCGCGCATCAGGTCCTTGACCAGCCGGACGAAGGCCATGGTGGTGGCGATCTCCTGGCTGCCGGAGCCCTTGAACAGCGTTTCGAAGGGCTTCGCGGGCGGGGTGGGCAGCGGGGCGAAGCGCACCCGGCGGGCGGGTACCGGTCCGCCCAGTGCGGCGCGGCGCTCGCGCAGGTAGCGGGCCTCCGGCGAGTCCGGGCCGGGATGGGCGTACGGGGGCAGTTCGCCGGCCAACGCGCTGTCCGGGATCGGGAGTTCGAGCAGGTCGCGCATGGCCCGGAACTCCGCGCCGGAGAGCTTCTTCATCTGGTGGTTGGCATTGCGGGACTCGAAGCCGGGGCCGAGTGTCCAGCCCTTGACGGTCTGCACCAGCACCACCGTGGGTGCGCCCCGGTGCTCCAGTGCCGCGCGGTAGGCCGCGTACACCTTGCGCGGCTCGTGGCCGCCCCGGGAGGTGGCGACGGTCTCGATCAGCCGCCGGTCGTCCAGGGTGTCGGCGAGCAGCCGCAGTTCGGGCGAGCCGTGGAAGAGGTGCTCGCGGACGTAACCGGCGTCCGAGGCGGCATAGGTCTGGAACTGCCCGTCCGGCACCTCGCCCAGCCGGCGGACCAGCGCACCCGTGGTGTCGCGGGCCAGCAGCTCGTCCCAGGCCTCGCCCCACAGCGACTTGACCACGTTCCAGCCGGCCGCCCGGAACCGGCGCTCCAGCTCCTGCACGATCTTGCCGTTGCCGCGCACCGGCCCGTCCAGGCGCTGCAGGTTGCAGTTGACCACGAAGGTGAGGTTGTCCAGGTTCTCCCGGGCGGCCAGCGCGAGCGCGGCGGTTGACTCGGGTTCGTCCATCTCGCCGTCGCCGAGGAAGGCCCACACGTGCGAGCCGGAGGTGTCCTTGATCCCGCGTGCGCCCAAGTACCGGTTGAACCGGGCCTGGTGGATCGCCGAGAGCGGCCCGAGGCCCATCGATACGGTCGGGAACTCCCAGAACCAGGGCAGCCTGCGCGGGTGCGGGTAGGAGGGCAGGCCGTCGCCGTCGGCCTCCTGGCGGAAGCGGTCCAGCTGGGCCTCGGAGATCCGGCCCTCCAGGAACGCGCGGGCGTAGACGCCGGGGGCGGCGTGGCCCTGGACGTACAGCTGGTCGCCGGAGCCGTCGGCCTCCTTGCCGCGGAAGAAGTGCTGGAAGCCGACCTCGTACAGCCAGGCAGCGGAGGCGTAGGTGGCCATGTGCCCGCCCAGGCCGCCGCGGTGGTTGCCCCTGGTCACCATGGCGGCGGCGTTCCAGCGGTTCCAGGCGGTGATCCGGCGCTCCATCTCCTCGTCGCCGGGGAACTCCGGTTCGGCGGCGGTGGGGATGGTGTTGACGTACGGGGTGTCCAGCAGCGGAGGGACGTCGAGCCGCTGCAGTTCGGCGTGCTCGACGAGGCGGCGCAGCAGGTGGGCGGCGCGGTTCGGGCCGCCGACGTCGCGGGCGGCGTCGAGGGACGCGCGCCACTCCGCGATCTCCTCGGGGTCTTGGTCGGGAAGCTGGTCGAGCTGGGACACGGGTGGTTCCCCTTCGTCGGTGCGCTTCAGAGGTTCATATTCCGGGATGCGGAATAGCATTCCTCTCTATGGAACTACTTGGACGGTAGAGAGCGAGGAGGTGGCGCGTCAATCGCTACTGGTTGGTAGTTTGAGCGATGATCGATCATCTCTGTGCGAACTTTATGTGAGCGCGATGAGCCGGCACCCCGACGAGGGCGGGCTCAGTCGGAGCGCCGGCCTTCCTCGCGCCGGGCGTCCTCGTGCCGGCCGTCCTCGTGCCGGCCGTCCTCGCGCCGGGCGTACTCCAGGACGTGCTCGGCCAGCAGCCGCCCGACCGCCGGGTCCTGCCGCCGGAAGGCCTCGATCAGCGGCCGGTGGTCGGCGGCGTTCTCGTGCAGCTCCGGCCGGACCTCGTGCAGCGACAGCACCGTCCACACCTCGATCCCGAGGCCCTCCCAGGTCCGCAGCAGAGTCCCGTTGCCCGAGGCGGCCACGATCTCGCGGTGGAAGGCCACGCCGTGCCGGGCCCGGCCGAGCGCGTCGCCCGCCGCCGCGGCCGCCGCCATCCGCTCGGCGTGCCGCTCCAGGGCGGTGGTGTCCCCGGCCAGCCGGACCACCGCCGACTCGGCGGCCAACCGCTCCAGCGCGGCCCGCACCTGGTAGACCTCGCGAAGCTCGGCCGGGCCGATCTCGCGCACCCGCACGCCCCGGTTGGGCTCGGCGTCGAGCAGCCCGAGCGTCTGGAGTGCGCGCAGCGCCTCGCGGACCGGCGCCTGGCTGACGTTCAACTCGGCGGCCAGGCGCCGCTCGACGATCCGGTCCCCGGGCTGCCAGCGGCCGTTCAGCAGGCCCTCCAGCAGCAGCCCGCGCACCTGCTCACCCAGCGGCACCCGGGACAGTGGGTCAGTGTCCCCGGCCGGGGTCGGCGGCGGGACCGGGTGGTTCATGACGGGCTCCAGACGTGCCGGTGGAGGGGGGAGGACATGGAGGCGTGACGGGGTTCAGGCCAGGCCCAGCTCGTCGCCCTCGCGCGGGGCGAAGAAGCGGGCGACGTCCGCCTCCGTCACCTCGGCGAGTGTGCCGGGCTTCCAGCGGGGGTTGCGGTCCTTGTCGACCACCTGCGCACGGATGCCCTCGACCATGTCGTGGCCCTCCAGTACGGCGCAGGAGATCCGGTACTCCTGGTCGAGCACGGCCTCCAGCGAACGGAGTGTGCGGGCGCGGCGCAGCGCGGCCAGGGTGGTCTTGACGGCGGTGGGGGAGTTCGCCAGGACGGCGACGGCGGCCTCCTTCGCCTCCGGGACACCGGAGTTCAGCAGCCGGTCGACGATCTCCTCGACCGTGTCGGCCGCGTAGCAGGCGTCGATCCAGGTGCGCCGGTCGGCCAGTGCGGCGGGCGGTGCGGGCTCGGTGTGCGCGGCGACGAGGGCGGCGACGAGGGTGGCGACCTCGGTGCTGCTGCTCCCGCTCGCCGCGGCGGTGCCCCGGCTCAGGGCGTCGAGCAGGTCCGGGATGCGCGCCGAGGGCACGAAGTGGTCCGCGAATCCGCAGAGCAGGGCGTCGCCCGGGCCCATCGAGGCGGCGGTGAGCCCGAGGTGGGTGCCCAACTCGCCCGGCGCGTGGGCGAGCAGCCGGCTGCCGCCGACGTCCGGGGCGATGCCGATCCGGGTCTCGGGCATCGCGACGGTGGACCGCTCGGTCACGATCCGCACCGCGCCGTGGGCGGAGACGCCGACGCCGCCGCCCATGGTGATGCCGTCCATTACCGCGACGTACGGCTTCGGGTAGCGGGCGATCAGGGCGTTCAGCCGGTACTCGTCGCGGAAGAACGCCCGGGTGCCTGCTCCGCCCGCCTTGGCGTCGTCGTGCATCGCGCGGATGTCGCCGCCCGCGCACAGTCCGCGCTCGCCCGCGCCGGTCAGGACGACGGCGCGTATCCGGTCGTCCCCGGCCCAGCAGTCCAGGGCGGTGCGCAGGGCGGTGACCATGCCGTGGGTCAGCGAGTTGAGCGCCCTCGGGCGGTTCAGCACGAGCCGTCCGACGCCGCCGTCCAGGAAGGCCTGGACCTCCGTCACCTCTGCGCTCATCGGGCCCGCTCCCGTCCCTCGGTGATGTCGACGCCGTTCGGTGTCCGCCGGGCCCGGTCGCGGGCCGTCGGCGTCCCGCCCGTCGGCGTCCGTTGCCGTTGCCGTCGTCCGCCGTTCGTTCCCGTCGGAATCCTGGCGTCCACCGTACCGGGGGTCGGGAGGTGTCCCGATCACCGGGCCGGGCCGGGCCGGGCCGGGGCGGGGCGGGGCAGGGCAGGGCGAACAAGGTTGGGCAGGGAGGTTCGGGGCGCGCGGCCGGGAGGCAGGGGCCGGGGTTCAGGGCCAGGCGCGCAGGGCGAGTTCGGCGGTGCGGGCCAGGTCGGCGGCGGTGGCGCCGTCCCGGGCCTGCTGGGACATGCCCTGGAGGACCGTGCCGAGGTACCCCGCCAGCGCCTTCGGATCGGCGTCGGGCGGCAGTTCGCCGTCCTGCCGGGCCTGGTGCAGCCGGGTCTCGAAGGTCCGCAGGTTCGCGTTGCGCAGCTCGCGCAGCAGTTCCTGGACGCCGGCGTCCTGCGGGGCGACGTTGGTGGCGGCGGAGATCACCAGGCAGCCGGCCGGATGGGACGGGTCGGGGTAGATGGCGGCGGCCTCGCGCAGGATACGGGCGAAGGCGCCGTACGCGGTGGGTTCCTCGGTCAGCGCGACGGTCGCGAACGCGCCGACGGGGGAGCGGCCGTACTGGCGGACCACCTCCTCGAACAGTGAGCGCTTGTCGCCGAAAGCCGCGTACAGGCTGCCGGGGCGGATGCCCATGGCGGTGGTGAGGTCGGAGACGGAGGTGGCGTCGTAGCCGAGCTGCCAGAACAGCCGGGTGGCCGCGGCCAGGGCCTCGGCGCGGTCGAAGGCCGGTGGGCGGCCGCGCCGGGGGCGGGGTGGGGCGTCGGTTGCCGCGCCTTCGGGCGCCGCCTTCGCGGGTGTCCCGGTCGTCTGCTGTGCCTCGCTCATGCCCCAGATTTTAGAGCAGTCGCTCAAGAAGTGTGTGCTAGCGTCTTTCTTGAGCGATGACTCAACAATCATCGGACGCAGCGAGAGGGGCACGGCCATGGGTGCGGGCACGTACGGGCTTCAGGGCAAGGTGGCGCTGGTCACGGGCGGCAGCAGGGGGATCGGCCGGGCCATCGCCCGGCGGCTCGGGCGGGACGGAGCCACCGTCGCCGTCGGCTACGCCCGGGACGGGGCCGCGGCGGAGGAGGTGGTGGCGGGCATCCGGGCCGACGGCGGGCGGGCGTTCGCGCTGCGCGCCGAACTCGGCCGGCACGGCGACGCGGCCGCGCTCTGGGCGGCCTTCGACGCCGGGATCGGAGCGCACGCTCCGGACGGCGGCGTCGACATTATCGTGAACAACGCCGGGATCGGGCGCAGTTCGGACCTCGAAGCGCTGACCGAGGAGGGCTTCGACGAGGTGTTCGCGGTCAACGTCCGGGCGCCGTTCTTCGTGGTGCAGCACGGACTGAAGCGGCTGCGGGACGGCGGCCGGATCATCAACGTCTCCAGTGGGGCCGCCCGCTTGGCGATGCCCGAGATCATCGCCTACGGCGCGACCAAGGGGGCGCTGGACACCTTCACCCTCAACCTCGCCAAGCAGCTCGGCCCGCGCGGGATCACCGTGAACTCGGTCGCGCCCGGCATCGTGGACACCGACGTCAACGCCGGCTGGCTGCGGGGCAACCCGGAGGCGGAGGCGTACGCGGCCTCGGCGGCCGCGCTCGGCAGGGTCGGGCAGCCGGAGGACATCGCGGACATCGTCGCCTTCCTCGCCTCCGACGACGCTCGTTGGGTGACCGGGCGGGTCGTCGACGCCACGGGCGGAGCCGGGCTCTAGACGGGGGTGGGCGAACGGGAAACGGATAACAGCTGACAGATGATGAAATCTGTCAGCTGTTATCCGTCATCCGTGCTCCGTCATCGGTGATCTGTTGTCCGTGGTCGGGTTCGGCGTGGCTCCCCGGCCTCCGGTTCGGGTCCTCAGCCCCGAACCCGCCCGGTGACCTCGCCGAACCCGACCACGGTGCCGTCCGGCCCGGGCGCGGTGGCGGTGATGGTCACCTCGTCGCCGTCCTCCAGGAACGTCCGGGTCGTCCCGTCCGGGAGCTTCAGCGGCTCCTCGCCGTTCCAGGTCAGCTCGATCAGCGCGCCCCGGGTGTCCCGCTCCGGCCCGCTGACCGTGCCGGAGGCGAACAGGTCGCCGGTGCGCAGCGAAGCGCCGTTGACGGTCATGTGGGTCAGCTGCTGCTGCGCCGTCCAGTACATGGTGGCGAACGGCGGCCGGGAGACCGGGTGCCCGTTCAGCCGGACCTCCATCGCCAGGTCCAGGCCCCACGGCTCGCCGCCCCGGTCGTCCAGGTACGCCAGTGGCTCGACGTCGCGCTCCGGCGGCGTGACCCGGGCGTGCTCCAGGGCCTCCAGCGGGACGATCCACGGCGAGATCGAGGTCGCGAAGGACTTGCCGAGGAACGGGCCGAGCGGCACGTACTCCCAGGCCTGGATGTCGCGCGCCGACCAGTCGTTGAGCAGGCAGACGCCGAACACGTGCTCGCGGAAGTCGTCCAGCACGACCGGGCGGCCCAGCTCCGACGGCGCGCCGACGACGAAGCCGACCTCGGCCTCGATGTCGAGCCGGCGCGACGGCCCGAAGGTCGGCGCGGCGTCGGCGGGCGCCTTGCGCTGCCCGGACGGCCGCACCACCGGCGTGCCGGAGACCACGACCGTGCCCGCCCGCCCGTGGTAACCGATCGGCAGGTGCTTCCAGTTGGGGGTGAGCGGCTCCGAGCCCGGGCGGAAGATCCGGCCCAGGTTGGTGGCGTGGTGCTCCGAGGCGTAGAAGTCGACGTAGTCGGCGACCTCGAACGGCAGGTGCAGCTCCACCTCGCCGGCCGGCAGCAGCGACGGCGACAGCGCTTCGCGGAAGGACTCGTCGGTGAGCCAGGTGGTGAGGTCCGCCCGTACCCGGGTCCAGGCCGGACGCCCCGCCGCCATCAGCGGGTTGAGCGAGTCCGCGTCCAGCAGCGCCGACGGCGCGCCGGCCGCGCGGGCGGCCGCCCCGGCGTCCAGCACGAAGTCCCCGACGCGCACGCCGATCCGGCGCCTCCCGGGCCGGTCGGCGGCGGTGAAGACGCCGTACGGCAGGTTGTGCACGCCGAACGGCGAGTCCTGGGCGCTGGCGAGCCAGCTGCTGGGGCTGCTGGGGGTGGTGCTCAACGGTCCTCCTGGTGCAGTGGACTGGGCGACGACAGCAGGCCGAGCGCGGCCAGGTCGCCCAGGGGCTCGGCGATGCTACAGGTGCCGAACGCGGTGAACGAGTTGCGGATCACCGTAACCTGACGGTCCGTCAGTGAACGCACCGCCTTGGCCAGCACCTCGCCGTCACGCTCCGCCAGCACCGCCGCGGCCGCCGTCCGGTCGGTCTCCTGCGCGGCCAGCAGCACGTTCAGGAAGCCGTGGTGCTCGAACCCGGTCTCCGGGTCGGTGTGCCGGACGGCGTTGTGCAGCCCGGCCGTGCACTTGTACGGCAGCCCGCGCCGCGCGCAGCCGGTGAGGAAGGCGGCCAGCTCGTCCTCGTCCGGGAACGCCTCGGCCGCCAGCCCGCCGGTGCGGAACTTCGCCCGGTACGGGCTGTCCACCAGCACGTCCAGGACGGCGTCCAGCCCGTCCCCGCGCAGGAGTTCGCGCGGCAGCTCGACGGCGGCCGGGATGTCCGGTGGCAGCAGCCGGTCCAGCGCGGCCACCGCCTCGGCGGCGTCCCGGGTGGCCAGCTCGACGCCGGCCAGCTCGAACGGCGCGGCGGCGGCGAGCGCCGGGGCGAGTTCGGTGCTGCCCCCCGGCAGCACCAGCCCGACCTTGAGCGGCCGGCCGCCCGCCGCCACCGAGTCGTCCGCCCCCGCTGCGCGCCCCTGGATTGCGGCGGTCTCCGGGGAGTTCGCGACCGCCGCGGCCAACTCGCCCAGCCGACCCGCCCCGCAGAGGAGCGGGCCGACCGCCTCGGCGTACCAGGCCGCGCGGTGCAGCCGGTGCGCGGGCACCGCGTCGACGACCGGCAGGTTCCCCGGCGGGAACACCGCCGCGTCGTCGAACAGCCCGTGGAACAGCTCGGGGATCACGCCCCCCGGCGGCAGCGTGTTCATCGCCCGGGCCCCCGACCGGCCCAGGTCCAGGCGTAGTTCGCGTCCTCACTGGCCCGGCCGCCCTCGCCCAGCTCCAGGGGGCGGAAGGTGTCCACCATGACGGCCAGCTCGTCGAAGAACTCCGCGCCGATGCTGCGCTCGTACGCCCCGGGCTGCGGACCGTGGGTGTGCCCGCCCGGGTGCAGCGAGATCGAGCCCTGGCCGATGCCGGACCCCTTGCGGGCCGCGTAGTCGCCGCCGCAGTAGAACATGACCTCGTCGCTGTCCACGTTGGCGTGGTAGTACGGCACCGGGATCGCCAGCGGGTGGTAGTCCACCTTGCGCGGAACGAAGTTGCAGATCACGAAGCCGTTGCCCTCGAAGACCTGGTGGGCCGGCGGCGGCTGGTGGATCCGGCCGGTGATCGGCTCGAAGTCCTTGATGTTGAAGGCGTACGGGTACAGGCAGCCGTCCCAGCCGACCACGTCGAAGGGGTGGTGCGGCACGGTGTAGCGGGTGCCCGCGACCCCGTTCGGGCCACGGTGCTTGACCAGCACGTCGACGTCCCCGGGGGCGTCGACGACCAGCGGGCCGACCGGTCCGCGGAAGTCCCGCTCGCAGTACGGCGCGTGCTCCAGTAGCTGCCCGTACTTCGACAGGTAGCGCTTGACCGGGGTGATGTGGCTGTTCGCCTCGATGCAGTACGCGCGCAGCGGCTCGTCCCCGGCCGGCACCCAGCGGTGGGTGGTGGCGCGCGGGATGATCACGTAGTCGCCCTGGCCGACCTCGATCGAGCCGAACACCGTCTCGACCGTGCCGGAGCCGGACTCCACGTACACGCACTCGTCGCCGAGCCCGTTGCGGTAGAGCTCGCTCGGGGCCCCGGCGGCGACGTACGAGATCCGCACGTCGCCGTTGCCGAGGACCAGCCGCCGGCTGCCGACGACGTCCGCGGACTTCCAGTCCTGGTCCGCGAACAGCTCGTGCAGCTTGAGGTGCCGGGGGAGGAGCGGGTGGTTGGGCACCGTGGACTGGTCCGGCAGCTCCCAGGGCACCGCGTTGACCACCGCCGAGGGGATGCCCCGGTGGTAGAGCAGCGAGGAATCCGAGGAGAACCCCTCCTCGCCCATCAACTCCTCGTAGTACAGCCCGCCTTCGGGAGTGCGGTGCTGGGTGTGCCGCTTGGGCGGGATGCTGCCCAGCTGCCGGTAGTACGCCATCTCCGTGGTCCTCCTCGACCGTCTGGCAGAGATCCGTGTTCGTCAGAGCTCGTCGGAGCCCGCCGAAGGCCCGCTCGTCGGAGCCGGCCGGAAGCCGGCCCGTCGGAGGCCGGCCCGTCGGGAACCGGCTCGCCGGAGCCGTCGGACGCTCACAGGTTGCCGCGTCGGTCCTGCTCGCGCTCGATGGACTCGAAGAGCGCCTTGAAGTTGCCCTTGCCGAAGCCGAGCGAACCGTGCCGCTCGATGAACTCGTAGAAGACGGTGGGGCGGTCGCCGACCGGCTTGGTGAAGATCTGCAGCAGGTAGCCGTCCTCGTCGCGGTCGACCAGGATGCCGCGCTTCTTCAGCTCCTCGATCGGCACGCGCACCTTGCCGATCCGCTCGCGCAGCTCCGGGTCGTCGTAGTACGCGTCGGGAGTGTTGAGGAACTCCACGCCGCGCGAGCGCAGCACGTCGACGGTGGTGAGGATGTCGTTGGTGGCGAGCGCCATGTGCTGGCAGCCGGGGCCGGTGTAGAACTCCAGGTACTCGTCGATCTGGGACTTCTTCTTGGCGACGGCCGGCTCGTTGAGCGGGAACTTCACCCGGTGGTTGCCGCTGGCGACGACCTTGGACATCAGCGCGGAGTACTCGGTGGCGATGTCGTCGCCGACGAACTCGGCCATGTTCACGAAGCCCATGACGCGGTTGTAGAACGACACCCACTCGTCCATCCGGCCGAGCTCGACGTTGCCGACGGCGTGGTCGAGGGCCTGGAAGAGGCGCTTGGGCGAACCCTCGGGGTGGGTCACCCTGCTCGCCGCGACGACGTAGCCCGGCAGGTACGGGCCGTGGTAGCGGGACCGGTCGATCAGGGTGTGGCGGGTCTCGCCGTAGGTGGCGATGGCCGCGCGGCGCACGGTGCCGTTCTCGTCCGAGACGTCGTTCGGCTCCTCCAGCACGGTGGCGCCGGACGCGCGGGCGTGCTCGATGCACTTGTCCACGTCCGGGACCTCCAGGGCGAGGTCGACGACGCCGTCGCCGTGGCGGCGGTGGTGGTCCAGCAGCGGGCTGCCCGGCTGGACACCGCCCTTGATCACGAAGCGGCAGGAACCGGAGCGGAGCACGTACGCCTTGCGGTCCCGACGGCCGGTCTCCGGGCCGGAGTAGGCGACCAGCTCCATGCCGAAGACGACCTGGTAGAAATGGGCCGTCTGGGTGGCGTTGCCGACCACGAAGACGACCGCGTCCTGGGCCGTCACGGGGAACGGGTCGGCGGCGGCGTCGTGCTCGACGAGGCCGACGAGGCGGCGCAGCTGGTCGGCGTCAAGACCGGCCTCGCGCTCCTCGGGGGTCAGCTCAAGGGCGTGGGTCTGCGGGGTCATCGCTCGTTCCTCCACTTCGGGCCTCGCCGTCGAGGCTTCCGCTGGATCGCGACCGCACCGCGTACGGGTGGGCGGTGTGGTTGCGGAGAGCTTGCTCCTGTCGGGATGGTTGGGCAACAGGTCGGATTTTGACTGCTCAATGTGTACAAGCTGATCAGAAAATCCCGCTGTCGGCTGCGCAAAATGTGCTGCTGACCGGGGACGATGCCCGAAGTCTGCGCAATGGGACGGTCACGTACTTCCGGGGCCGACGGGACGGGGGAGGTGGCGGAGGAACCAGTCCGAGGCCAGCTCGGCGACCCGGTCCAGCGTCCCCGGTTCCTCGAACAGGTGGCTCGCGTGCGGCACCACGGCGAGCCCGGTCTCGCAGCGCAGCCGACTCCGGGCCCGCCGGTTGAGGTCGAGCACGGTGGGATCCAGGGAGCCGACGACGAGCAGCGTCGGAGCGCGGACCCGGGCCAGCGTGTCGGGCGCGGCGAGGTCCGGGCGACCGCCCCGGGAGACCACGGCGCGTACCGCCGGGCCCAGCTGGGCGGCGGTGTGCAGCGCGGCCGCGGCGCCGGTGCTCGCGCCGAACAGCCCGAGCGGCAGGCCCAGGGTCTCGGGCACGGCGGCGTCCGGGCCGTCCTGTGCCGCGCCCAGCCGCCGGGCGACGGCGGTCAGCCGGCCGCCCAGCAGCGCCACGTCGAACACGTTCCGCCGGTCGGGCTCCTCGGCCTCGGTGAGCAGGTCGAACAGCAGCGTGGCCAGCCCGGTGCGGTTCAGGTACTCGGCGACGTGCCGGTTGCGCGGGCTGTGCCGGCCGCTGCCGCTGCCGTGCGCGAAGACGACGACCCCGCGCGCGCCGGCCGGGACGGTCAGCCGGCCCGCGAGGCGGACCCCGGCGACGGGCAGCAGCAGCTCGCGGTCGACCCCGGCGGAGGCCGAGGGTTGGTCGCCGCCGGCCTCGGTCAGCAGCCGCAGCACCTCCTCGTCCCCGGTCTGCGTGAAGTCGGCGTAGAACTCGCCGATCGCGTAGAACGGGGACGGCGTGCCGACGCAGACCAGCTCGTCGGCGACCTCGTCGAGCCGCTCGGCCCAGTCCGCGGGCGCGACCGGCACCGCCAGCACCACCCGGGCCGCGCCCCGCTCCCGGACGATCCGGCAGGCCGCCCGGGCGGTGGACCCGGTGGCGATGCCGTCGTCCACCACGATCACCATGCGTCCGCGCAGATCGGCGGGCGGCCGGTCGCCCCGGTAGCGGCGGGCCCGGCGCGCCAGCTCGGCGCGCTCGCGCCGCTCCACCTCGGCCAGTTGCTCGTCGGTGACCGCGGAGAACCGGATGACCTGGTCGTTCAGCACCCGGACGCCGCCCTCGCCGATCGCCCCCATGCCGAGCTCCGGCTGATGGGGCACGCCGAGCTTGCGGATCACGCAGATGTCCAGCGGCGCGCCGAGCACTGCGGCGACCTCGGCGGCCACCGGCACGCCGCCCCTCGGCAGCGCCACGATCACGGTGTCGGGGCCGGCCAGGTGGCCCAGGCGGGCGGCCAGCCGACGGCCCGCCTCGGTGCGGTCGGCGAAGCGGGTGAAGTGGGTTCCGGTGACGTGCATGACACGGCCTCCGGTTCCACCGTACGTCGTTCCGGTCGGTGCGGGGCGTTCGCGGGGCGTTCGCGGGCGGGGGCGTCCGGGTGCGTGCGCAGGTCACCGCGCGAGGCGGCGCGCGGGGGGCGGGAACCGGTCCGGACCAGGACGGGAGCAGGACAGGAGCAGGACGGAATCGCGGGTCCGGACGGTGGGCGGGGACCGCAGGTGGGGCGGGCCGGGACGGTGTCGGGATCGGACCGGGATCCAGGTCGGGATCGGGCCGGGAACCGGGGCGGGATCAGGCCGGGATCGGATCGGGAGCCGGACGGGACGACACCCCCGTGTGGCCGGGACAGCGGGCGGCGCACCGTGGATCGCAGAGGCGGACCGCAGAGCCCGCCCGCGACCGGAAGGAGCCCGTCATGTCGGGCACCGTCATCACCGACCTGCGCCGCCGAGGTGCCGTCGACCCCGGCCGCCTGCTCGCCGGTCCGCTGCGCGGTGTCGGCCTGCAACGACTCGACCCGGGCCACCGCACCGAGCTGGCCGCCGACGGCATCGAGCACGCGATCTACGTCACCGCCGGCTCCGGGCTCGCCGAACCGCCCGAGGGCGCCGTGCACCCGGACCACCCGGAGCGCGCCGACGCCGGCCTGCCGCTGGTCGAGGGCACCGCGGTCGTGCTGCCGCTCGGTTCGCGGACCGTCCTGACCGCCGGGACGGCCGGGCTGGAGTACTTCCACGCCCTGCTCACCGTCCCCGCCCCCGCCGTCCACCGCACCGAAGCCTCTCCCGAAGAAGGTGACCCCAGGTGATCGTCACCACCGACACCGGCGCGGCCATGGTCGTCATCGGCCCGAACGGCGAGCGCGTACGGATCCGCTCCCTCGCCCGGAGCCCGATGCTCGCCAGCGCCTGCGAGGCCTTCGACCACCTGCGGCTGAGCCCGGGCGCCCACCACGTCCTCCCGGGCCGGCCCGACACCGAGACCGTCCTGCACGTGCTGCGCGGCGCCGCCGTCGTCGGCCGACTGTCCGACGAGCCGGATCACTTGGCCTCCGAGGGAGACCTGCTGCTGGCCCGCCGCGGCCGCGCCCTGCACCTGGAAGCCGGGCCGCTCGGCGCGGAACTGCTCTGCCTGACGCTCGCCGTTCCCCGGCACACCGCCGGCACCCGGGCCGCCCTGGCCCGGCGCCGTGCCGCCCGCCGCGACCGGCCCTGACCCGGGCCGGCCGGCGCCGACAGGCCCTGACCCGGCCTGGGCGGCGCTGACCGGTGCTGCCAATCCTGCCTGTCCTCCAGTTCCCCTCGGAGGTGACCACTCGTGATCCTCGTCCCCGCTGCCGTCCCCCGCACCGCGCCCGCGTTCCAGCGGCTGATCGACCCGGAGCAGCGGCCGGCCGTCCGCGCCGGACTCACCGTCGAGGCGCTGCCGCCGGGCGTCCGGATCGAGCAACTCCCGTACGAATCGGTCGAGTCGGTGACTGTGGTGCTCTCCGGGCGGCTGTTCGCGGCCGGCCGGATCCTCTCCCCGGGCGAGGCGCTGCACCACCGCCCCGGAACCTCCTGCCGGATCTCCGCCGTCCGCGGCACGCCGACCACCGTGCTCACGGTCAGGCCCGTTCCGCCCCGGGCCGTCATTCCGGCCCAGCGGTCGGACTCCGCGCCCGCCGCGAGCCGGCGGCAGGTGGAGGTGGGCACCGCACGGCTCGACCCGTGCGGAACCTGCGGACCGTACATGGACCGCGCCGCCGACGCCTTCCTGGTGGTCCTCACCGGGGCCGCGGCCTTCCTCGGAGAGCTGGGTGAAGTCCTCTTGCTCTCCGGCGACTTGGTCTACGTCCGGGCGGGGGAGCGGTACGGCCTGCGGGCCGGCGGGCGCGGACCGGTCACCGCCGTACTGGGCCGCGTCGGCGCACCCGGCGCCGCTCTGGGGCCGGAATGGGAGGGCCGGCCCGTGCGCTCGGGGCAGACCGGTCCGCAGGGTTGAGACCGGAGCGATCGACCGTGATCGGTCACTCGAAAGGAATGCCGACGGGCCGGCGTCCGCGAGTGCGGACGCCGGCCCGCAGCGTGTACCGGGTGAGGATCCGGTTTCGACGACCCGGTGTCCCGGGTGGCCGGGGCCCGGTCTCGAATCCCGTCCCGACGTGAGCCGGAGCGGGCGGGCCCCGGCTCCTCCCGGCCCGTCCCGGCCCCGACACGCTGAGGACTTCACGAGCATGTCACGGAAAGTCACGCGATCGCCGCTGATAGTGTCGGCCGGGTGGATGAAGAACAGCCGTTGGCACCTGTGGGTCCGGGTGGCACTCCGGCCGTCCGTGTGCTGATCGTCGACGACCACCCCCTCTTCCGGGAGGGGCTCAAGGCGGCGCTGGAGAGCGCCGAGGGTGTCCTCGTGGTAGCCGAGGCCGAGCGGGTCGCCGATGTTCCGGAGGCGGTCGCCCGGTACCGCCCGACCGTGGTGATCATGGACCTCTCGCTGCCCGACGGCTCCGGGCTGGAGGCCGTCCGGCAGCTCGCCACCCAGGAGGCGCCGCCGCCGGTGCTGATGCTGACCATGTCGGACGACGACGGAAACCTGCTCGCGGCCCTCCAGGCGGGCGCGCGCGGCTACCTGGTCAAGGGAGCGGGGCGGGAGGAGGTGCTGCACGCGGTGCGGACGGTCGCGGCGGGCGGCGCGGTGTTCGGCGGCGAGGTGGCGGGACGGATCACCGCCCTGCTGGCCGGGGCGAAGATGCGCGAGGCGGGACAGCTCTTCCCCGAACTCACCGCCCGCGAGGCCGAGGTGCTGGACCTGGTCGCGCGCGGGCTGGACAACCGGCGAATCGCCCGGGAGCTGGTGGTCGCGGAGAAGACCGTCCGCAACCACATCACCCACATCTTCGAGAAGCTGCACGTCGCGACGCGCGCCGAGGCGGTCGCCCGGGCCCGCGACATGGGCCTCGGCGACGACCGGACCACCCCGGAGAGGTGAACCGGGTGTCGTGAGCGGGGAGCTGTGAACCGGGGGTGCCGGTCCGCCGACCGGCACCCCCGGAGTCCTGCCGTCCCCGCCCTACGGCTGCGTCCCGCTCACGGCCGCATCTCGTACGCGCCGGAGAGCGACTCGACCTGCGTCCACACCCGCGCGTCCCGCGCCGGGTCGGCGACCGGGCGACGCACGTTCGCGAGTGCCCAGGCCGCCTGCTGCTCGGTGGCCGAGGCCTTGCCGTGCAGCTCGGTGGCGTGCGCGGAGAAGTCGCGGACCAACGCGTCGAAGACCCGGTCCAGCACGTCGCCGCCGTGCTCGGAGGCGGCCAGGCCGGTCAGCTCGGCCTGCTCCAGCACCAGCTGGCCGTAGACGATCAGCGCGAACAGCTGGCCGATCTCCAGCAGGAAGTCCAGGTCGGCCTGCTGCTCCTTGCTCGGCGCGTTCTGGAGCAGCAACTCGCAGAAGCCGTCGGCCTGTTCGCGGAAGCGGGCGACATTGGGCAGCTCGGCGTGGCGGTCGTAGGCGGTGCGCCAGTCGTGGAAGCGGATCGCGCCGAGGCCGCGGGCCGGGCCCTGCCGGAACAGGAAGGCGTCGTCGGCGGCATCCACGCGGCTCGGCACCGGGGCGTAGTCGGCCGGGGCGAACAGGTAGTTGCCCATGAACTTGAGGATCAGCGCCAGGTTGACGTGGACGGTGCCCTCCAGCTTCGGCAGGCCGCGGATGTCCTTCGCGGCCTTGTCGAAGTAGGTGTCCGCCTCGAAGCCCTTGGCGGCGATGACGTCCCACATCAGGTCGATGACCTTCTCGCCCTCGGTGGTGACCTTCATCTTGGTCATCGGGTTGAACAGCAGGTAGCGGCGGTCCTCGGGGGAGGCGCTGCGGAAGTAGTCCACCGCCCGGGCGCTGAACAGCTTCATCGCCACCAGGCGGACGTAGGCGTCGGTCAACTCCCGCTTGACGTGCGGGAAGTCGGTGACCCGCTTGCCGTACAGCACCCGGTTGTGGGCGTGCGTGACGGCCTCGTACATCGCGTGCTCGCAGATGCCGATCGAGGCGGTGCAGAGGTTGAACTTGCCGACGTTCACGGTGTTGAGCGCGGCGTCGAAGGCGGCCTGGCCGGTGTGCAGCACGTCCTCGGCGCGCACCGGGTAGTCCTCCAGGCGGAACTCGCTGACGTACATCTGCGCGTTCACCACATTCTTGACCAGGTGGTACGCGTCGTGGCGGCTGTCGGCGGCGAAGAAGACGTAGCCCTCCGGGCCCTCGACGTCCGATCGGCGGCCGAACACCGAGACCAGGCCGGCCACGTTGCCGTTGCCGATGTAGTACTTCGAGCCGGTAGCGGTGAAGCCGCCCTCGCCGTCCGGGGTGAGGATCATGTCGGTGGAGTAGATGTCGGCGCCGTGGGTGCGCTCGGAGAGGCCGAAGGCCATCACGTGACCGTCCGCGAGGAGCTGGGCGGCGCGGGCGCGGACAGCCTCGTTCTCGCTCTGCCAGACCGGGCCGAGGCCCAGGATGGTGACCTGCCAGGTGTACCAGTAACCGAGGCCGTAGAAGCCGAGGATCTCGTTCAGCTCGGCGATCCGCGCGGTGTCCCAGCGCTTGTCGGGGTCGGCCGCGGCGGGGGTCAGGAACTCCGCGAAGAGGCCATCCTTCGCGGCGAA
The DNA here is from genome assembly GCF_053611565.1 of Kitasatospora sp. NPDC054795. Lineage (NCBI taxonomy): Bacteria > Bacillati > Actinomycetota > Actinomycetes > Kitasatosporales > Streptomycetaceae > Kitasatospora > Kitasatospora sp. NPDC054795. Next base: position 122,023 of record NZ_JBSHAP010000001.1, on the reverse strand, counting down.
GTCCAGGAAGTCGGCGTACCAGCTGCGGTCGATGTAGGTGTCGATCAGCGCCTTCTTGCCGCGGGACTCGAACCAGTCCACCGTCGCGCGCAGCAGTCGGCGGGTCGGCTCGTCGAACTGTGCGGGGTCGTAGCTGCGCGGGTTGAAGAGCATCGAGGGGCTCCTGGGGGTCGAGGGTGTGAAGAGGGCGGGTGACAGGAGTCGGGTGACAGATTTCAAACTCTGTTGGTTGTCATCCGTCGGCCGTCATCTGTCAGTCGTCAGTCGTCAGTCGTCAGTCGTCATCCGTCGGCCGCCGTCCGCCGTCGGCGGAGAGGCGGCGCAGGGTGGCGAGCACGTCGTCGAGCCAGGCGAGGGTCATCCGCTCGTACTCGATGCCGCCGCGCAGCACCACGTGCTGCAGTTGCTCGTGCGCATCGAGTGCGGTGGTGTCGGGGAAGTCACGCTGCTCGCCGTGCAGGTATCGGGCGAGCAGGGCGGCATGGCTCTCGCGGTGTCGTTCCACCTCGGAGACCAGCGCGGCCGGGTCGTCGAAGGCGGCGGCCCGGATCTTGACCGCGAGTTCGTGCCGGACGGTCTCCGGCTCGACCGGTTCGCGCAGCCAGCCGGCCAGCGCGGCCCGTCCGGCCCCGGCTGCCGAGTAGACCTTCTTGTCCGGGCGCCCGTCCTGGGGGACCTCCTGCGCGGCCACCCAGCCGTCCGCCTCCATCCGCCGCAGCACCCGGTAGATCTGCTGGTGGGTGGCGGTCCAGAAGCGTCCGATCGAGCGGTCGAAGCGCCGGGCCAGCTCGTAGCCGGAGCCGGGCTGCTCCAGCAGCGAGACGAGGATCGCGTGCTCCAGTGCCATGGCCCGCATCCTGCTATGCAACGAGTTGCATAGGCAATGGCGGCCCGGACGGTTGAGACGCAGGTCACCGGCGTGACCGGATGGTTATCGGTCATTCCGGACTAAAGGGTGCAAAACATTGGATAAGCGCCAGAATGGGTACGGGGCAAGCGCCTTACCGGTTCCGACCACAGGAGGTGGTATCGGTGGCAACCCATATCCCGACGACGGGCATGGAGCACCATCCGGACATCGTCGAACTCCGCGAACGCTACGAGCGGGTCACCTCGACCCCCCGTGCCCAGGGTGTCGAAGCCCTGGCCGTCCTGGCCGGTCTCTTCCTGGCGGCATCGCCATGGATCGTCGGCTTCACCGCGTACAGCACTCTGACCGTGACCTGCCTGATCGTGGGTCTGGCCTACACGGCCCTGATGGCCGGCTACGGATCGGCCTACGAACGCACCCACGCCCGGGCCTGGGCGGCCGCTGCGCTCGGTGTCTGGACGATCATCTCTCCGTGGGTCGTCTCCGGGTCCGTCGCGCACGGCAAGAACATCGTGACCTGCATCATCGTGGGCGCCGTGATGTTCCTGCTCGGCCTCGCGGCGATCTCGATGGCGACCATGACGTCGAACGGGGCGTCGATGCGGCGCGGCCGGGCCGGCCGCGCGAAGGGCTGATCTTCCCCGCAGCCCGTGACCGGGGCGCGGAGGGCGCGAGTGCCCCCCGCGCCCCGGCGCGAGCCCGAGGCGTGAACCCAGGGCACGCGCCCGAGGCGTGACCCGGGCGCGGGCCCGGCACGCTCCGACCCGACTCCGACCCGACTCCGACCCGACTCGGACCCGACTCCGACCCGACTCCGACCCGCTACGGGTGGGTCATCCGCAGCACGTCCAGAGCCTCGTCCAGCTGCTCCTCGGTGAGCCTGCCCTGCTCGACGTAGCCGCGCTCCAGAACCACCTGACGGATCGTCTTGCGTTCGGCCAGCGACTGCTTGGCGACCTTCGCGGCCTCCTCGTATCCGATGTAGCGGTTCAGCGGGGTCACCACCGAGGGCGAGGACTCCGCGTACTCCCGCGCCCGGTCCACGTTGGCGGTGATGCCGTCCACCGTCCGGTCGGCCAGCAGCCGGGCGCTGTTGGCGAGCAGCCGCACCGACTCCAGGACGTTGCGGGCGATCACCGGGAGCATCACGTTCAGCTCGAAGTTGCCGCTCGCGCCCGCCAGCGTGACCGTCGCGTCGTTGCCCACCACCTGGGCGGCGACCATCAGCACCACCTCGGGCAGCACCGGGTTCACCTTGCCCGGCATGATCGACGAACCGGGCTGGAGGTCCGGCAGGTTGATCTCGCCGAGCCCGGTGCGCGGACCGGAGCCCATCCACCGCAGGTCGTTCGCGATCTTCGTGAAGCCCACCGCCACCGTGCGCAGCTGACCGCTCAACTCGACCAGGGCGTCCCGCGCCCCCTGCGCCTCGAAGTGGTTCCTGGCCTCGGTCAACGGCAGGTCGGTGGCGCGGGCGACCTCCGCGATGACGGCCGCCGGGAAACCGGGCGGGGTGTTGATGCCGGTGCCCACAGCCGTCCCGCCGAGAGGAAGTTCGGCCACCCGGGGCAGGGTGGCCAGCAGCCGCTCCCGCCCGTGCCGCACCTGGGCCGCGTAGCCTCCGAACTCCTGGCCGAGCGTGACGGGCGTGGCGTCCATCAGGTGGGTGCGGCCCGACTTGACCACCCGGGCGAACTCGGCGGCCTTGCGCTCCAGCGACTCCGCGAGGTGCTCCAGCGCCGGGACCAGGTCATGGGTGACGGCGGCGGTCGCGGCGATGTGGATCGAGGACGGGAAGACGTCGTTGGACGACTGGCTGGCGTTGACGTGGTCGTTCGGATGGACCGGTCGGCCCAACCGCTCCCCGGCCAGGGTGGCGATCACCTCGTTGGTGTTCATGTTGGACGAGGTGCCTGAGCCGGTCTGGAACACGTCCACTGGGAACTGGTCGTCCCAGCGCCCCTCCGCGACCTCCTCGGCGGCGGCCGCGATCGCCTCCGCCGTCTCCTCGTCCAGCACCCCGAGCCGGGCGTTCACCCGGGCCGCGGCGGCCTTGATCCGGGCCAGTGCGGCGATGTGCGCCCGCTCCAGCCGCTGGCCGGACACCGGGAAGTTCTCCACCGCCCGCTGCGTCTGCGCCTGCCACTTCGCGTCGGCCGGCACCCGGACCTCGCCCATCGAGTCGTGCTCGATCCGGTACTCCTGCGCCTTCTCCTGCTCGCCACCCATCGCGCGCTGCACCTCCTGTACGGGCCCGACCGGCCCGGAACGGATCTTCGGTCAGCACAGCCGCGAACGAGGCCCGGGTATTTCCGGTCGGGGTGATCCGGTTCCGTTCCGTCCGTCCGTTCCGTTCCGTTTCCGTGTGGGGCCGGGTGCCCGCAGCCGGTGCGGCCCGGGTTCCGGCCCCGGCTCGGCTCCTACCGGCGGGGCAGCTCGGCGCGGACCAGCTCGCCCGGGTCGGTACCGGCCTGGGCGACGAGCTCGCCGCCCGGGGCCCAGACACCGGAGCCGCCCGAGCTCTCCGGGTACTCGCCGGTCGCCCCGGCACAGGTCGCGAGCACGCACCACACCCCGTGGGCGGCGGCCCGGTCGCGGACGTGGCCGTCCCGGCGCTCCGCCTGGGCGGTGCCGGGCCCGTAGAGGGTGGAGGCGACGTAGGCGTCGATGCCGAGCGCGGCGGTCTCCTCGGCGTGCGCCGGGTCGGCGGCGTCCGCGCAGACGGCGAGGCCGAGCCGCAGGCCGTCCAGCTCCAGGACGACGGGCTTCCCGCCGGGGGCGAAGCGCTCGACCTCGGCGCCGTGCAGGCGCATCTTCCGGTAGACGACCTCGGCGCCCTGCCCGGTGACCACCAGCGTGGCGATGGACTCGCGCCCGTCGGTCTCGGTGACGGGTGCCCCGACCAGGGCGACGGCGCCGGTCGCGGCGCAGGCGGCCACCAGCGGCGCGAGCCGGGAGTCCGCCGGGTCGACGGCCGGTGCGGTCAGGTCGTAGCCGGTCAGCGACAACTCGGGGAACACCACCAGCCGGGTGCCCGCCTTCCGCACCGCCTCGGCGTGCAGGGCGACGTTCTCGGACACGGTGTCCGGACGGCCGGCGGCGGCGCAGACGGGCTGGGCGACGGCGACGGTCAGGGCTCCGCGGGCGGGCGGGTTCGCGGACGGGGCGGAGGCCGAGTCCGCAGCCGAGTCCGGTCGCGAGTCCGCGGGCGAGTTGGCGCGCGAGGACTCGGGCGAGGGCGTGGACGAGGGCATGGCGAAGCCTCCGGCGGGTGGGGTGGGGTGGGGTGATCGTGATCAACCGTGACCGTGATCAACCTATGCGCCCGTCGAGGACGTGGGCAACGGCGCCGGGACGAGGAGCGGTGCAGGTGGACGGGGCGCCCGGGGCCGATCGGGCCGATCTCACTCGAAGGAGTGAGATCCCCGGCGGGCGCTTCAAACTGCCGTGCGCCCCTTCATACGCTCCAGACCGGGCCGGGCGGACTCCGGCCGGACCCGGATCGGCGCAGCTCGGCCCGGGGGACCAGGACGAGGGGGCGGACGGACGGATGACCACAGGACACGGCCCGACGGGCGGAAAGGGTGACGGAGCGGTACGGGAGGGGATGACCCCACTGAATACCCCGGTGGACGCCCCGGTGGACGCCCCGACCGACGCTCCGGCGAAGACCTCGGCGAGGACCGCCCCCGGTGGCCTCACCCGGCGGCAGCTGCTGGGTGCGTCGGCGGCGCTCGGCGGCGCGGCCTGGCTGCTGCGCGGCACCGTCGGCCCGGACAGTGCCGAGGCCGCCGCGCCGGTACCGCCCGCGCTGCCCCCCGGCACCGAGCTCTACCAGCGGGTCTTCCAGAACTGGTCCGGCGAGATCCGCACCGACCAGCTGTGGACCTGCGCGCCCCGCACCCCCGAGGAGGTCCCGGCCCTCGCCGACTGGGCGCACGCCAACGGCTGGCGGCTGCGCGCCTCCGGGTACCGGCACACCTGGGCACCGCTCACCGTCGCCGCCGGGACCCCGGAGAGCGCCAGGGTGCTGCTGGTGGACACCAGCCGGCACCTCACCGCGATCGGCGCCGACTCGCCCGACACCGTCCGGGTGCAGACCGGCGCCACCATGGAGGCCCTGCTCGCCCACCTCGCCGACCGCGGCCTCGGCCTGACCGCCTGCCCGGCCCCCGGCGAGATCACCGTAGGCGGTGTACTCGCCATCGGCGGCCACGGCACCGCCGTCCCGGCCGCAGGGGAGGTGCGACCGGAGGGGCACGGCTACGGATCGGTCAGCAACCAGGTCGTCCGGCTCACCGCCGTCGTCCTCGACCCGGCCACCGGCCGCTACACGCTGCGGACCTTCGACCGCTCCGAGGCCGACAGCGCCGCCTTCCTGGTCCACCTCGGCCGAGCCTTCCTGACCGAAGTGGTGCTGCGGGCCGGCGCCGACCGGCCGCTGCGCTGCGTCAGCCGACTCGACATCCCGGCGAGCGAGCTCTTCGCCCGCCCCGGGGCCGGAACGGGAACCGGAACAGGCGCCGGTACCGGGGCCGGTGCGGGTACCGGCGGGGGCGGGGGTCTCGGCGGAGTGCTCGGGGGAGTGCTGGGCGGTGTCCTCGGCGGTGTCCTCGGGAGCGGGGGAGGCCCGCGCACCCTCGCCGACTTCGTGGAACGCGACGGTCGGGTCGAGGCGATCTGGTTCGCCTACACCGAGTACCCCTGGCTCAAGACCTGGAGCGTCACCCCGAGCAAGCCGCTCGCCTCCCTGTCCGTCGACCACCCGTACAACTACCCGTTCTCGGACAGCCTTCCGGAACCGGTCGCCCGGCTCGCCGGCGAGATCGTCACCGGCGCCTGGGCCTCGGCCCCGCTGTTCGGCCAACTCCAGTACCTGGTCACGAAGGTGGGACTCACCGGTGACATCACCGAAGTCCTGCTCTCCGGCGCCCTGCTGCGCCGACTGCTCAGCGGCGAGGTGCTCACCCACCTGCTCGCGGGCGGACTGCGGTCCGACCTCTGGGGACCCTCGCGCACCCTGCTCCAGTACGTCCGCCCGACCACCCTGCGGGTCACCGCCAACGGCTACGCGATCCTCCTCAAGCGCGCCGACCTCCAGTGGGCGGTGAGTGAATTCGCCGCCTACTACCGGGAGTTGCTCGCCTCCTATCAGGCCCGGGGCGAGTTTCCGGTGAATGGCGCGGTGGAGATCCGGGTCACCGGCCTGGACGACCCGGCCTCCTCCGGCGTCCCCGGCGCCCGGCCCCCGCTGCTGTCCGCGCTGCGACCGCGCGCCGACCGACCGGAGTGGGACACGGCCGTCTGGCTGGACGTCCTCGCCTTCCCCGGAACCCCCGGACTGGAGCGCTTCGCGCGGGAGTTGGAGCAGTGGCTGCTGCGCACCTTCGACGGCTCCCGGGCGGGCCTGCGGGTCGAGTGGTCCAAGGGCTGGGCGTACACCGACGCCGCCGCCTGGTCCGATCCGGACCTGCTCGGCCGGGTCGTTCCGGACAGTCTGCGGGCGGGCGGCGGGCCCGGCTGGGACGAGGCGGTCGCCGTCCTGGACCGCCACGACCCGCACCGGGTCTTCGGAAATCCCTTCCTGGATGGGCTGTTGAAGTAGGAGGTGCCCCCTCTGTCAGAGCGGGCGAGTTGTCAGATGTGCTCCATGACGATCACTGCGAGGGTGTCCGGAGCCAGGGCGCGGAACACGTGCGGAGTGTCGCCCGGGTAGCTCACGTAGTCGCCCGGGCCCAGCTCCACCGGCGCCTCCGTCGGCCCGACCAGCGCCCGCCCGGCACCGATCAGCACGTGCTCGACGGTGCCGGGCATGTGTGGATCGGAGGCCCGGGGCTCACCCGGCTGAGCCTCGATCCGATAGATGTCGCGCCGGGCGTTGGGCGGGCAGGAGGAGAGCGCGGTGGCGGCGTAGTCGGCGCGCTCGGAGTGGGTCACCGGGCCCTCGCCGGCCCGGATCACCTTGACCACCGGGCGCGGCGGGTCGACGAGCCGGCTGAACGGCACGTTCAGTGCGACGCCGAGCGCCCAGAGCGTCTCCACGCTGGGGTTGCCCGCGCCGGACTCCAGCTGGGACAGCGTGGACTTGGCGATGCCCGCGCGCCGGGCCAGCTCGGCCATCGACAGTCCGCTGCGCTCGCGCTCGCGCCTGATCGAGGCGGCGATCTGGCCGATCAGCTCGCCGCCGCCGTTGGCGCCACTGCCGGCGCTGCCGCTGCTATCGCTGCTGCTGGAGCTGCCGGAGCTGCCGGAGCTGCCGGAACCGCCGGAGTCCGTGGCCGGGGTGATCTGGTCACTCATGCTCGCCACTCACGCTTCCTCCTGGCCCCTTCCATGGCCGCCGGTGCGGCCGATGTCGCCGTTCATGCTGCCACGGCCGGTCGCATCGGCCGCCGTTCGCCGAATCAGTCCGAGCGTTCGCCTTGACGAACGACGTCGAGTCGGTTCACTCTAATGAACATGCGTTCGCTACTTCGAACACTGGAGCGTGCCACCCTCCGGGACGTCGCCCTGGTCTGCCTGGCCGATGCCCTGGTCGGCGCGTCCTTCGGTGCGGTCGGCGTCTCCGGGGGCTTGCCCCTCTGGGTGCCGATCGCCCTCTCCGCCCTGGTCTTCGCCGGCGGCTCCCAGTTCGCGGCGGTCGGCGTGGTGCTCTCCGGCGGCGGCGCCCTCGCCGCGGTCGCCACCGGACTGGTGCTCAACGCCCGACTGCTGCCCTTCGGCTTCACCGTGGCCGACGTGTCCGACGGCCCGTGGTGGCGGCGGCTGGTGGGAGCACAACTGCTCACCGACGAGACCGCCGCCTTCGCCCTGCAGCAGAGCGATCCCCGTCGGCGCCGGGCCGTGTACTGGCTCTGCGGGGTCGCCCTGTTCGTGGCCTGGAACGTCTCGGTGCTGCTCGGCGCCCTCGCGGGCGGGCTGATCGGCGACACGGACGCGTTCGGCCTGGACGCGGCCTTCCCCGCGGTGCTGCTCGCGCTCGTCCTGCCCTCGCTCGCGGACCGCCGCACCCGTACGGCGGCGGTGGCGGGTGCGGTGGTCGCGGTCGCGGCGACCCCGTTCGTCCCCGCCGGGCTGCCGGTGCTGCTCGCCCTGGTCGGGCTGGTGTTCGCCGGTCGGCCGGCGGCTGGGGAGCCGGGTCGGAAGGCGGCGGACGGGCCGATCGCCGCGGACGCGGAGAAGGAGAAGGTCCGATGATGCCGCTGTACGCCGTTCTGCTGCTCGCGGCCGGAACGTACGCCTACCGACTGGCCGGGCCGTTGCTCGCCGGTCGTCTCGTCCTCTCGGAGCGGCTGCGGTACCTGCTGGCCGTCGCGGCGGCGGTGCTGCTGGTGGCCCTGGTCGCGACCGGCGCGCTGACCCAGGGGCACGGCTTCGCGGGGTGGGCCCGCCCGGCGGGCGTACTGGTCGCGGGAGTGCTCGCGTTGCGCCGGGCACCATTCCCGCTGGTGGTCGTGGCGGGTGCGGCGACCACGGCGCTGCTGCGGCTCTGCGGGGTGGGGTAACAGCTGACAGAGTTTGAAATCTGTCAGCTGTTATCCGTTATCCGTTATCTGTTATTCGTCGGCTGTCGGCCGTGATCCGTCGGCTGTGATCTGCGATCCGGTGCTCGTCGGCCGTCGTCCGTCGGCCGACGTCCGTTCGCCGTCAGCGGCCTTCCCCGGGCCCCTCGGCCAGTCGCTCCGCCTGCACCTCCGGCCGCTTGCTGTCCCACAGCAGCTCCCACACCTTGAACACGCAGTGGTAGTCGCGCATGCTCCCCTGGGCGATCAGCAGGTAGGTGTCCCCGTCGCGGAGCAGCGTCCGCCGTCGGCTGTTGAAGGGGTGCTCCGGGGTGTAGGAGGGGACGAGCCGCCTCAGCTCCTCGACGGCTTCCTCTCGGGCCCCCTCGACCTCGGCGAGTACCTTGCTCCCCCAGATCCGGTCCTGGCCCATGCCCACCGTCTCCTCGACGACCAGCGCCCAACGTGCCATGTCCTGCCCCGCCCCTTCCCCTCCGGTTCGCTTCTGCTCGGCCGTACGCGCCCTTGGGCGCGCCGTCGAACGTGTCGCCATCCTCACTCGTTCACGCCCGCCCACCACCCGGCCGGGTGCGGAATACTCGCCGGTATTCCGCCGGTGTCCCGCCGAGAGTACAAGGAGCTTCAGTGACGAAGCCGACCCGGATCGACCCGTCCGACCTGCTCGCCGTCGGCGATCTGCTCTCCGACGAGGAGCGGCTGATCCGCGACACCGTCCGCCGGTTCACCGAGGAGCGCATCCGCCCGCACATCGGCGAGTGGTTCGAGCGGGGGGTCTTCCCGGTTCGCGAACTCGCCCCCGAGCTCGGCGCCCTGGGCGTGCTCGGCATGCACCTCGACGGCTACGGCTGCGCCGGCGCCGACGCGGTGGCGTACGGGGTGGCCTGCATGGAGCTGGAGGCGGCCGACTCCGGGCTGCGCAGCTTCGTCTCCGTCCAGGGCTCACTCGCCATGCGCTCGATCCACGCCTTCGGCTCCGAGGAGCAGAAGCAGCGCTGGCTGCCCGGCATGGCCGCCGGTGAGCTGATCGGCTGCTTCGGCCTCACCGAGCCGGACTTCGGCTCGGACCCGGCCAACATGCGCACCCGGGCGGTGCGCAAGGGCGGTGAGGGTGGCGACTGGGTGCTGTCCGGCAGCAAGATGTGGATCACCAACGGCAGCATCGCCGACGTCGCCGTGGTCTGGGCGCAGACCGAAGAGGGGGTGCGCGGCTTCCTGGTCGAGCGCGGCGCCCGCGGCCTGACCACCACCGATGTGCACGGCAAGCTCTCGCTGCGTGCCTCCGTCACCAGCGAGCTGGCCTTCGACGACGTGGTGCTGCCCGCCGACGCCGCGCTGCCCGGGGTGGTCGGCCTGCGCGGACCTCTCTCCTCCCTCAACGAGGCCCGCTACGGGATCCTCTGGGGCACCGTCGGCGCCGCTCGCGACTGCTACACCTCCGCCCTGGACTACGCCAAGAGCCGGATCCAGTTCGACCGTCCGATCGCGGGCTTCCAGCTGACCCAGCAGAAGCTGGTCGAGATGATGCTGGAGGTCGAGAAGGCGTACCTGGTCGCCCTGCGGATCGGGCGGCTCAAGGAGCAGGGCGCCGCTCGCCCGCCGCACATCAGCTTCGGCAAGCTCAACAACGTCCGCACCGCTCTGGAGATCGCCCGCAGTGCCCGGACCGTCCTCGGGGCCAACGGCATCACCACCGAGTACCCGGTGCTGCGGCACGCCAACAACCTGGAATCGGTGCTCACCTACGAGGGCACCAACGAGATCCACACCCTGGTGCTCGGCGAGGCCATCACCGGCGAGTCCGCCTACCGCTGACGGCCGCCCGTCCGCCCCCGCCGCCTGCCGGCCTTCGTCGCATCTCCTCGCCCCTCGTCTCCGCTCGCGGCCCTCTGCCGCTCTCCCACTGCCCTCTACCGTTCCACTGCCCTCTGCGGCCCTCCGCGGCCCGGGAAAACCGGTGGCCGGGCCCGTCGTGGCCCGGCTACCGTCCCTGCCATGACCAGCCGTTTCGTCCCGACGCAGCCCCCGACCACCACCCTCTGGCGCCCTACCGGTCCCGAGGAGCTCGCCCTGGTCGAGGCCGCGGACCGGCGCGCCTGGCCGCCCCGCCTCCCCGAGCAGCCGATCTTCTACCCCGTCCTCAACGAGGACTACGCGATCCGGATCGCCCGGGACTGGAACGTGCCCGCCTCGGGCGTCGGCTACGTCACCCGCTTCGAGGTCGACACCGCCTTCCTCGCGCGCTACCCCGTTCAGCGGGCGGGCGGCCGGACGATCCTCGAACTCTGGGTGCCCGCAGAGGAGTTGGACGAGTTCAACCGGCACATCGTCGGCCGCATCGAGGTCGTCCACGAGTTCCGCCCGCAGCCGTGAGGCGGCCGCCCGCCGACAAGTCGCTGCCGCCCGCGGTCTACCCGGACAGCTCCAGGCTGCCGCGCACCGGACCCTCCTGACCCGCTCCCGGACGGCAGTCCTGGCACCCGTGCCCGCCCCCGGACGGCAGTCCTGGCACCCGTGCCCGCCCCCGGACTGCATCGGCGGAACTCGGCCCGGGGCGTGGGAACGCCCGTCCGACACTTCGTGGACACCTGACGTTCGGCGGTGGGACGCCGACCGGTACGGCGGTCGGTGAACCATGGCGCGGTCGGCGGCGCCCTCGGCGGGCGCGGCCGGGTGCGCACGACCGAAAGGAACCCCCATGTCCGCTGCCCAGTGGCCCCGCCCCCGCGTGCTCGTCGTCGGGATCGACGGTGTCCGCCACGATTTCCTGGCGCAGGTACCGATGCCCCGCCTGCAGGAGGTCGCCGAGGCCGGGTTCCTGGTGCCGGTCACCGTCGCGGACGGCACGCCCACCATGTCCGGGCCGTGCTGGGCCACCATCGTGACCGGCGTCGAGCCCGCCAAGCACGGGGTGTGGGGCAACCACCTGGCCGGCAACCGGCTCGACGTGTTCCCCGACTTCGCCACCCGCCTCGCCCGGGGCGACCGCCGCCGCACCTTCGTCGCGGCCGGCTGGGACCCGCTGATGATCAACGAGTCCGGCGGCCCGCTGTTCCGCGCCCCCGGCCGGCTCTCCTACGTGGCTCCCGCCGAGGACACCCCCGAGGCCTGGGAGGCGGTGGACGAGGAGGTCACCCGGGAGGCCGTCCACGTCCTCGGCACCGCCGACCCCGAGGCGTCCTTCGTGTACCTCGGCGCCGTCGACGAGACCGCCCACTTCCTGGGCTGCGGCGACGAGTACCGCGCGTCCATGCGCACCGCCGACGAGCGCCTCGGCCGCCTCCTCGACGCCGTCAGGGGCCGGGTGACGCACGCCGAGGAGCAGTGGACGGTCATCGTCGTCACCGACCACGGGCACGTGGACGCCGGCGGCCACGGTGGCCGTACGGCCGAGGAACGGACGGCCTGGGTGGCCTGCGCCGGGCACGGTATCCCGGCCGGCCCGCCCACCGGCGAGATCCGTCATCCGGACGTCGCCGCGCAGGTGTACGCCTCGCTGCTGCGTCCGATCGACCCGCACTGGACCCTCGACGGCCGCCCGTTCCCGGTCGCCCGGCCGGTACCGGCGGCGGTCTGAAACCGCGGAGGCCCGAAGCGGTGGTGGTCCGAGGCGGTGGCGGTCCGAAGCGGTGGTGGCCGGTGACCCGGCTGCAGCAGGCCGGGCTGCGGCCGCTCCGGGCTTGAGCAAGGCTCGATCGGGGCTCGGGCCGTTCTCGACCCGGGCGTGCCAACCTGAGCGCCGGAGCGGCACGGACCCGGCGACCGGCGGTGCCGAGGCCTGTGGCTCAGGGATCCGCGGGGCCGGAATCCGCAGGTCCGGAATCCGCGGGCCTCAGGGTCCCTGCCGGAGGACATACGCCTGAAGGTGGAGAAGCTACCCCGTGGGTCGGAGACAAGTTCGCGACCTGGTGGTGACGATCCGACGGGTCCGGACGGGCCACGATGGTTGCACCGGACGGCGGAGCGCGCCGACCGGGTCGGTGACGCGGACCTGAGCGGCCGCCGACAGCGAAGACGAGCGGCAGCGGCACGAGCGGCAACGGCCGCATCGGTCACGACACGGAGAGGGCAGTCGGGCATGAAGGGCATCGTGAGCAAGGTCGCGCTGGGAGTCGCGGGTACCGGCATGGCCGTCGCCGTGGCGGCTGTGGCAATCGGCCCGCGGGTGTCCGACTGGTACGACGAACACCACCAGCAGCAGGGCTCGTACGAGACCGGCACCCAGGCCAAGGCCGACCGGCGGTCGATGCCGACCTGGCTGCCCGACGACGCCTCCGGGGTGAAGTACCTGATCTCCACCACGGGCGACGACCGCCTGCTGCGCGCCACCCTCCCGGAGGGCCGGCTGCCCGCCGGCTGCACCGCCGGGCTGCCGGGCAAGAGCGCGCACCCGGTGCCGCAGGCGCTCAAGGCCGGCTGGTTCCCCGAGAGCGTCGCGACCAAGGCCACCGGCACCTGCGGGCACTACAATGTGGCCCTGACCGGCAACCAGCTCTATGCCTGGCAGGACGGTGCCGCGGTGCAGGCGGCGCTGCGCGCCGAGCACGTCGCCAAGCGCTGAGTCCGGCGACCGGCCCCGGGGGCGCCCGCCGACCGGGCAACGGGCCTCCCGACCACTGCTGAGGACTCTCCTCCCGGCCACTCCGGCCCGGGGAGCGGAAACGGAACGGAACGGCCCGCCGGGCACCGGAAGGTGCGGGCGGGCCGTCGACGTGTGCGGGCCGGGCCGGGCTGCGGGGCGACCGCCGGACGCACCCCCACGGCCGAACAGCGTGCACCCCCGCTGTCGGAACCGGCCCGGGCTGCGATAGGACGGAGCGCGAACGAACCCCGCGTCACCCGTCCGTAAGGAGAACCATGCCCGGCCCGACCGTCGGCCCCACCGACGACACGTCGACCGCTGCCGCTTCCGCTCCCGCCACCACGCCCGACCCCGCGTCCCTTGCCGCCCCGGCCCCGGCCCCGGCCCCCGCCACCGCCACCGGCCAGGCCCGGCCCGGCTGGGCAGTGATCGCCGCCCTCGGCGGGATCGCCGCGCTCGGCCCGCTCACCACCGACCTCTACCTCCCGGGCCTGCCCGCGATCGCCGACGACCTGGTCGCCCAGCCGGCCGCCGTCCAGCTCACCCTGACCTTCTCGATGCTCGGAGTCGCGGCCGGGCAGCTGCTCTTCGGGCCGCTCAGCGACCGTTACGGGCGCCGTCGGCCGCTGCTCGCGGGGCTCGTCCTCTACACCCTGGCCAGCGTGGCGTGCGTGTTCGCGCCGAACCTGACGGTGCTGATCGTCGGCCGCTTCGTCCAGGGCGCGGCCGGCTCCGCCGGGCTGGTGATCGGGCGCGCCGTCTCCCGGGACCGCTTCCAGGGCGTCGCGCTGCTGCGCTTCCTCGCCTCGATCGCCCTGATATCCGGGCTGGCGCCGATCCTCGCCCCGATCATCGGTGCGCAGCTGATGCGGTTCACCTCGTGGCGCGGCACCTTCGGCGTGCTCACGGCCCTCGGGTTGCTGCTCACCCTGGTCTCCTTCGGTGTGCTGCGCGAGACGCTGCCGCCGGAGACCCGGGACCGCGGCGGGGTCGGTGCGGCCCTGCGGACGATGGGGAGGCTGCTGCGCAACCTGCCGTTCCTCGGGCTGGCGCTGACCAGCTCCCTCGCCTTCGGGGCGCTCTTCGGCTACATCAGCGGGTCGTCGACGGTCCTCCAGGACGTGTACCAGGTCTCGCCGCAGACCTACAGCCTGCTGTTCGGGCTGAACTCGTTCTCGATCGTGGTGATGACCCAGGTGAACGGACGGGTGCTGGCGCCGCGCTTCACCCAGCGGGCGCTGATGCTGGGCAGCCTCGCGGCGGCGGTCGCCGCCGGGGCGGCGCTGGTGCTGCTGACGACGGTGTGGGACTTCGGGCTGGCCGGGTTCTGCCCGCCGCTGTTCGCGATGATGGGCAGCCTCGGGGTACTGCTGCCGAACACCGCCGCCCAGGCGCTCGGCCTGGTCGAGCCGCAGGTGGCGGGCACGGCGTCGGCGCTGCTGGGGACGGGCAACTTCCTGTGCGGCGCGGTGGTCGCACCGCTGAGCAGCCTCGGCGGTCGGCCGTCCGCCGTGCTGTTGGCGCTGGTGGTCCTGGTCTGCGGGGTGCTGGCGACGGTGGCGTACCTGGCGCTGTGCCGGCCGGAGCGGATGCGGGCGGCGGGCGGCTGACGGGCGAACAGCGGCGAACGGACGCCGACGAACGGACGACAGGGAACAGATAGCAGCGAACCAGTAACAGGGAACAGGGATCAGCGAACAGAAGACGGATGACAGCTGACAGAAAATGAAATCTGTCAGCTGTCATCCGTCATTCATCACCCGAAGCGGACTCAGGCGATGGAGAAGTCATCCCCGTACACGTTGCCCTGGCCGTACCAGCCGTGCAGGTACACGGTGACCGTGCCGTTGGCGCCGGTGGTGAAGGGGACGGACAGCTTGGTCCAGCCGGAGGAGCTGGTCCAGGCGCTGGCGGTGGCGCCGCCGCTGACGCCGACGTAGGCGTAGTTGCCCTGCACCCAGCCGCTCAGGGCGTAGCTGGTGTTGGGCTTCAGGGTGACGGTCTGCGAGCACTCGCCGGTCTGGCCGGCGGTGGCCGCCGCCTGGAGCGCCTTGGTGCCGGAGTGGACCGGGGTGGAGACCACGGCGCCGCCGCTCTGGCAGGTCCACGGGGTCAGGCTGCCGCTCTCCAGGTCACCGTTGACCAGGCCGGTCGTCGGGCCGGTTCCGGTGATGGTCAGGGTGTAGGCCGCGGTGTGGCTGCCGGAGGGGCCGGTGGCGGTGACGCCGAGCTGGTAGGTGCCCGGAGTCGCGGCCGAGGTGGTGCTGATGTTGAGTGTGGCGCTGTTTCCGGTGGTGACGCTGCCAGGGGTGACGGTGGTGTTGATGCCGATGGTCGGGACGCTGATGACCGAGAAGTTGACGGTCTGCGCCGAGCCCGCGGTGGTCGCCGTCGTGATGGTGGCGGAGGTGGAGGAACCGACCGCGACCGTACCGGAGTTCGGGTTCACGGCGACCGAGAAGTCGTTGCCGGGCTGGGTGCCGGTGACGTTCAGGGTGAAGGTGCCGGTGTGGCTGCCGGAGGCCGCCGAGCCGGTCACCGTGATCGGGTAACTCCCGGGCGTCACACTGGAGATGGTGCTGATGTTGAGCGTGGAGCTGTTGCCGGCGGTGACGCTGCCGGGGGTGACGGTGGCGGTGACGCCGGCCGGGGCTCCGCTGACCGTCAGGTTGACGCTCTGCGCCGAGCCCGCCGTCACGGCCGTCGAGACGGTCGCCGAGGTGGACGAACCGGCGGTGACGGTGGCGGAGTTCGGGCTGACCGACACCGAGAAGTCGTTGTTCACCGTCGAACCGCTGGTGAACGGCGCGAAGATGTGGCTGAAGTCCCAGGTGTTCTGGGCGATCCCGGAGCAGTTGTCGTTCCCGGCCGTGCCCGGGCAGCCGCCGTTGTCGCGCTGGAGCGCCCAGAAGGACAGCGTGTTGATGCCCTTGGAGACCGCCCAGTTGTACACGGTGTTGGCGTTGGCCAGGGTGAACGTCTCGGCCGGGCCGAAGTCGTCGACACCGATCATCTCGATGATCCCGATCGAACCCCACAGCTGGGCGGGGGTCTTGGACGGGTAGAGCTTGGCGAGCTGGTTGTAGAGGCCCTGCGCGGAGGTCTGGGTGTCGGCCGCCATGTCGTGGGTGGCATTGTCGTAGTAGTCGAAGGTCATCATGTTGACGACATCGATCCGCGCGTTGTTGCTGACCGCGTTCCGCAGCACCGCGAGGCCGCTGTCGGCCAGTCCGGAGGGGGTGGTCGGCAGCGTGTAGGAGAACTGGATGGTCCGGCCCTTGGTGGCCGCCCAGTCCTGGACGAGCTTGATGGCCTTGTTGCGGCGGTCGATCCCGCCGCTGTTGGTGAGCGAGTTGTCCTCGATGTCGAGGTCGATCCGGCTGACGTCGTAGGTGGTGATCACGTTCTCGAAAGCGGCCGCGATCTGGTTGACGTCGGTGCAGCTGTCGGCCAGCTCGGTGCCGGTGTTGTCGGCGGTGTAGCCGCCGAAGGACGGGATCACGTCCCCGCCGTTGGCGCGGATGGTCGCGATGTCGGTGCCGAAGGTGGAGGAGGACACCGGCTTGGAGGTGTCGCCGTTCCAGTACGGAGTGCAGGAGCCCTTGGTGGCGGCCTGGAGGAACGCCATGGTCAGGTGCTTGGCGCCGGACTGCGCGGCCAGCTGGGCCGGGCTCTGGCCGGTCCAGGACTCGAAGTAGGGGGCGAAGACCCGGCTGGGCAGCGGGGTGGCGGCCTGGGCGGAGCTCGTCCCGGCGGCGACCAGGCCGGCCGAGGCGGCCAGTGTGGCGCAGGCCGTCAATACGGCCTGGACTGTTCTGCGAAGGCGCATGGATTCTCCAACAGACTTGGTGGGGCAGGACGTTGGGGAGGTGCGGTCGGTCCGGGCAGGGCGGCCGAGTGAGGTCGGCCGCGATCCCGGGGCCGGGGCGGATATCGGGAGTGCGGGAGTGCGGGCGTGCGAACGCCCACCGACTCGCGCGGACGCGGGTGGCGTGCGCATACGCACCGAACGGAGCGGGGGTGGAGTGGAGCATGGCAGGGCAGTGCCTCAGCCGCCGGTGGTCACACCCCCACAGTGCATCCCGGTCGGATCGACATGCTTATGTTTGGACTAGACCACTGGTCTGTCAAGAGTCCTAACAGTTCGTCAGCACACGGTCCGCGTGGTGAAAGGGGGCGGGAGGAGGGCGGTGCTGGAGTCGGCGCTGGAGTCGGTGCCGGTGACGGCGAGAGGCCCCGAAACGAGAAGACCGTGGCCGCGCACCCCGGAAAGGGGCGCGGCCACGGCAGCCCGGCGCTCAGGACGCCGGGCGGTTCATGGTGTCGCGGATCCGTGGACCTGTCGGCCCGGATCGGTGGCTTGGATCAGTGGCCGGAGTCAGCGGGACGGCGGGCAGAGCGTGGAGAGCAGCGCCTCGTTGATCTTCGCGGCGGTGTCCGGGCCGAAGCCCTGCGGGTGGTCGGCGGAGGTGAAGCGCTGGTTGGCCAGGTCGACCAGCTTCTGCTTGTCCTTGGGGAACTGGTACATCGACTGGCACTGGTTGCGCGCCCGGTCCACGGCCTGGTCCGGCTTGCCGCCGACGATCGCCGGGTCGATCGCGTCCAGTGCGGACACCAGTTTGGTCGCCTGGTCGGCGCCCGGCTTGGCGGGCAGTCCGGCGTCGGTGGGCGGGGCGGGCTTGGCCGGTGCGGGGGCTCCCGAGGTGCCGGCGTCGGGGGTGGGAGCGCCGGTCGCGCCGTCGGCCGTGGGGGCGGCCGAGCCGGGCGCGGGAGCCGCGGGTGTGGTGGCGGCGTCGGAGGGCGCGGGGGTCGATGCGGCGGAGGCGGTGGGGGAGCCGGCCGCGGAGGTGGCCTTGTCCGAGCCCGAGCCCGAGCCCGAGCCCGATCCGGAGCTGGAGCCGGAGCTGGAGCAGGCTGCGAGGCTCACCGCGGCGAGTGCCGTGAGGGTGGCGGCGAGGAGACGAGTGCGCATGGCGCCCAGAGTGTCATGTTCGCGGCATAGAAGGGAAGGTGTCTCCGGTGGCTCAAGAGGATCGCCGGAACGGCGGGCGGCGGCCCGGAGGAAACTCCTCCGGGCCGCCGCGTTCACGATCGGCGGGCGTCCACGGGCGTCCACGGGAGTCCGCAGGCATCCACGGGAGTCCGCAGGCGTTCGCGCCGGACCGCCGTCAGCTGAGCCCGTTGGACTTCAGCCAGTCCTTGGCGACCGCCGACGGGTCCTCCTTGTCCACCGAAACGCGCTTCATCAGAGCCACCAGCCCGGCGGTGTCGAGCTTGGCCGACACCGCGTTGAGCGCCGCCGTCGCGGTCGCGTCAACGCCCGCCTTGTAGACCAGCGGGGTGACGTTCTGCGCGCCGAAGATGTTCTTCGGATCGGTCAGCGGGACGAGCTTGTACTGAGCGATCTTCGGGTCGGTGGTGAACACGTTGCCGACCTGGATGTTGCCGTCCTTGAGCGCGTTCGCGGTGGTGTCGGCGGTGGGCTTCCACTCCTTGAAGGTCAGCCCGTAGACGTCCTTGAGCTGCTGCTCGCGACGGTTCTTGAACTCCGGCGGCCCGCCGATGGTGAACTCTCCGACCTTGGCGGCGAGGTCGGCGATGCTCTTGAGGTTGTCCTTGTCGGCCGTCTCCTGGGTGACGCTGAGCGAGTCCTTGTCCTCGGCCGGGGACGATTCGAGGAGGCCCAGCGAGGCGGGCAGCGTCGTGGTGAGTGCCGCGTTCACGTCCTGGGTGGTGGCGGCGGTGGACTTGGGGTCCAGGTAGGCGAGCAGCGAGCCGTTGTACTCCGGCAGGACGGTCAGGTTGCCGCTCTGCAGCTGTCCGTAGAGCACCTCGCGGCTGCCGATGTTGAACTTCTCCTGAACCTTGACGCCCTTGGCCTTGAGCGCCTGCGAGTAGATCGACCCGAGCAGGACGTTCTCCGGGAAGTTCGCCGAGCCGACCACGACCGTCGACCCTGAGCCGCCTGAGCCGCCTGCCGGGGCCGAGGCGCTCGACCCCCCGCCGAGCGGGTCCCCGCCGGAGGATCCGCAGGCGGTGGCGCCGAGGGTGAGCGCGGCGAGGGTGCCGAGGACGACGGCGCGACGGCTTCGGTTGATTGTCGACATGATGACAAATGTCCTTCCGGAACGGGAGGTGAGGGGAGACGGACGTCAGTGGGGCCGCTGCTGGGCGCGCACCCCGGGCGGGAGCGCGAACCGGGCGAGCAGGGCGAAGAACAGCTGGGCGGCGACCGCGAGCAGCACCACCAGCAGCGCGCCGCCCACGGTCACGGCGTACTGGCGGGTCGCCAGCCCGTCGATGACGTAGCGGCCGAGGCCGCCCAGACCGACGTAGGCGGCCACCGTGGCGGTCGCGATCACCTGCACGGTCGCCGTGCGGAAGCCGGCCAGCAGGGTCGGCGCGGCCGAGGGCAGGCAGACCTGCCGCAGCACCTGGGGATGGGTCAGCCCGATGCCGCGGGCGGCGTCCCGGACGTCCGGGTCGGTGCCGCGCACCCCCTCGACGGCGGCCACCAGCAACGGCGGCGCGGCGAGGGCGACCAGCGGGATCAGCACGGCGGTGTCGCCGACCCCGGCGAGCAGCACGGCCAGCGTCACCAGGCCGAGGGTGGGCAGGGCGCGGGCGGCGCCCGCGAACGCGGTCACCACGGTGACGCCGCGCCCGGTATAGCCGATCAACAGCCCGAGCGGGACGGCGAGCAGCGTCGCGCACAGCAGGGCCTCGCCGGAGAGCAGCAGGTGCTCGGCGACCCGGTGCGCGATCGAGTCCGGCCCGCTGAGGTGGTCCGGGGCGGTGAAGAAGTCGCCCAGCCAGTTCAGCCAGTTCACGAGCCGGCTCCCTTCTCCCGGACGGCCCAGGGCGCGAGCAGCCGCCGGGCGGTGACCAGCAGCAGGTCGACGGCCAGTGCCAGGACGGCGATCAGCGCGATGCCGGCCACGATCGGGGTCGGGAAGGTGCGCTGGAAGCCGTCGACGAACAGGTAGCCGAGCCCGCCGCGGCCGACCAGCGCACCCACGCTCGCCAGCGAGATGCTGGACACCGAGGCGACCCGCAGTCCGGCGATCAGGTACGGCACGGCGGCGGGCAGCTCGACCGAGGTCAGCCGGTGCCACGGCCCGTACCCCATCGCGGTCGCGGCCTGCCGGACGGCGTCGGGGACGGCGCGCAGTCCGTCCACGGTGGTCGGCAGCAGCACGGCGAGGGCGTAGAAGGTGAGCGGGATCATCACGGTCGCCTGGGTGGCGAGGCCGGTGTACGGGATCAGCACCACGAACACGGCCAGTGAGGGCAGCGCGTAGACGATGTTGAACACGGCGGACAGCGGCTGGTACAGCCGGGGGTAGCGGGCGCAGGCCAGGCCGAGCGGGACGGCCAGCAGCAGGCCGATGAGCACGGGGACGAGGGCGATCACGGCGTGGTCGGCAAGCAGGTGGCCCAGGTAGCCGAGGTGATCGCCGATCCAGTACCAGCGGACGATCGGTTCATCGTCCACCATCGGCTCCGTCCGTGCCGTCGGTGCCGTCTGTGAGGCCTGTGCCGCCGGTGCCGCCCGTGTCGCTCACGTCGTCCGCGTGGCTCCCGGCGATCGGGGACTTGTCGATGCGGACGGGGGCATCGGCGGCCGGCGAGCCGGAGGCGTCGGGCCGCAGCGCGGCGAGGACGGCCTCGCGGCTCACGGTGCCGGTGACCCGGCCGTCGGCGTCCAGTGCCACGGCGACCCCGGCGGGGGAGAGGACGGCGGCGTCCAGCGCGGTGCGCAGGGTGTCGGTGTCCGGGTGGAAGCCGGCCGTCGGCTGGAGTTCGGCGACGACGGCGTCGCGGTCGATCCAGCCGATCGGGCGGCGCTCGTCGTCCAGGGCCAACTCCCAGCCCCCGTAGCGGAGTCCGTCGCCCACCGGGCGGAGCTCGACGGCCCGGGCGGGGCGCAGGCCGAGGCCGCGCAGGCCCCGGTCTCGTCCGAGGAAGGCGGCCACGCCCTCGTCGGCGGGGGTGGTGAGCAGGGTGTGCGGGTCGGCCAGCTGGGCGATCCGGCCGCGCTCGCGGAGCACCACCACCTGGTCGCCGAGCCGGACGGCCTCCTCGATGTCATGGGTGACGAACAGCACCGTCTTGTGCAGCTCGGACTGGAGCCGCAGCAGCTCCTCCTGGAGCCCGGCCCGCACCACCGGGTCGACCGCGCTGAACGGTTCGTCCATCAGCAGCACCGGCGGGTCGGCGGCCAGCGCCCGCGCCACGCCGACCCGCTGCTGCTGGCCGCCGGACAGCTGGAACGGGTACCGCTTGGCGGTCTCCGGCGCGAGTCCGACCAGTTCGAGCAGTTCGGCGGCGCGGGCGCGGGCCTTCTTGCGGTCCCAGCCGAGCAGGTAGGGGACGGTGGCGATGTTGTCGATCACCTTGCGGTGCGGGAAGAGCCCGGCCTGCTGGATCACGTACCCGATGCCACGGCGCAGCTTGGCGGGTTCCAGCTTCGCGACGTCCGTGTCGTCCAGCAGGACCCGGCCCGAGGTGGGCTCGACCATTCGGTTGACCATGCGCAGCAGGGTGGTCTTTCCGCAGCCGGACGGGCCGACCAGGACGGTTATCCGACCGGTCGGGACCTCCAGGTCCAGGCTCTCGACCGCGACGGTGCCGTCGGGGTGGCGCTTTCCGGCGCCCTCGAATCTGATCACGTGGGAGTTTCCTCGTCAGGGCGCCCCGGGGAGGCGGCGCCTGGGTCGTTCGGTCGTTCGGTCGGGTCGTTCGGTGACGGCGGTTTCAAGCGCCCGGGCGTACTTCCGCCCGCGTGGCTGCCCAGCTTTGGACCGGCGGAAACTCTGATCAGACTATGACCTGCATCATCTCCTGTCCTTGATTTACCGCCCGGCACGCGGTGCGACTGCGACCTCAGCCGCCCTGACGGGTCGGCAGACCGGAGGCCGCCCAGCCCACGAAGCCGCCGTCCAGGTCGGTCGCCCGGTGCAGCCCCAGCTCACGCAGGGAAGCGGCGGCCAGGCTGGAGGCGTAGCCCTCGGAGCAGACCACGATCACCTCGACGTCGTAGCCCGAGGCCTCGGGGATCCGGTGACTGCCCGTCGGATCGAGCCGCCACTCCAGCACATTGCGCTCGATGATCAGCGAGCCGGGGATCTCCCCCTCGGCCGCCCGCTGCGCCGCCGGACGGATGTCCACCAGCAGCGCGCCGTCCAACTGGGCCTGGTAGGCCTCGCGGGCGCGCGGCCGGTGCACGCCCTGCCGGGCTCGCTCCACCAGGTCGTCGATCGTGGTCACCATTGTTCCGGTCCTTCCTCGGAGGTGCGGACGAGCCCGCCGGCCCGCAGGTCGTAGTGCGCCATCGAACTCAGCGGCGGCGAGTAGGCGTGCAGGGTGACGGCAGGGCCGACGGCGGTGTTGCGCACGTCGTGCACGTACTCGGGGCCGAAGGCGCGGGCGGTGCCGGCCGGGATCCGCCGGATCAGCAGGCCCTGCTCAGGGCCGCCGAGGGACAGCTCCTCCAACTCGCCGAGGGCGACGGTGAAGGCGCCGCGCGAGCCGCCGTGGTCGTGGAAGCCGGTGGACTGGCCGGGCAGCCAACTGATCAGCCACACCTCGTGGTCCTCGTCGGCCGCCAGGCGGCGGTACCAGCGCTCCTCGGTGGAGAGGCGGACGTGGTGGATCCACTCGTCGGGCCGCTCGGCCAGCTCGCGGACGATGGTCCGCAGGGTGCTGGGGGTGAGCGGCGCGGGGGTGTCCCCGGCGGGCGGCGGCGGTGGTGGCTCGGGGGCGCTCGCCGGGCTCGCGGAGCCGGTGGCTGTGGTTGTGCCGATGGCGTCGGCGGTGGTGATGCCGACGGTGGTGATGGTACCGGCGATGGCGCCGGCGCCACCGCCGGTGGCGGCGTCGATGTCGGCTTCGGGGCCGATGGCCGGGCGGGTGTGGCGGCTGATGCTCGGGCTCGGGCTCATGGGGCGTCCTCGGGTGCGGCGGGAACGTCGGCGGGAAGCGCCCGGCGTCCGGCGGCGTCGGACGGGCGCGGGCCGACGGAGCGGCTCGGCACGAACGGGTGCGCCGGGGCGGGGCAGGAGTCAGAACTGCGGGTACGGGTGCGCGGCGCGGGACCTGGTGGACGTCACAGGGCGGGACCGGCGGAGGAGAACAAGGTCAACAGGCACAGATGGAACTCGCCTGGCGTCGCAGATCGACGTGCAGGCGGCAGACCAGAGTGGCGCCGGAGTCCATGCGCCGGATCTTTCCCGAGCGAACCGGACGAAGTCAAGCCGGGCCGGCGGCCCGCCGCCGTCCGTTGCCGGTGCCGGGCGGACCCGTCGGCCCCCGGTCGGACCGCCCTTCGAGGACCCCTCGACCGTCCTTCTCGACCGCCCCTCGTCCACTCCTCGGCCTCTACTCCTCGACCCGGTGGCGCGGAACCGGTGGACTCGTGGCGGGCGGCGCCGACGCGGTGTCGCCCGTCGGCTGCGCGGGTACCGGCCCGCCGGCGCCCGGCGCCGGTCCTGCCAGTGCCTGGTCGGCCAGTGCCTGGTCGGCCAGTGCCTGTTCGACCAGGGGCGCGGCCTGCTCGCCCAGGTGGCGGCCGAGTATCTGGTAGGCGTCGAACTGCTGGTGGTCGAACCACTGGTCGCTGGTGCGGTCGTTCGGGAAGGCCCGGTTCGCCATCGCGTAGGCGTGCAGCTCGTACGGCATGTCGGGGGTCAGCACCGCCTGGAGGACGACCAGCCGGCCGTGCCGGACTGCCCCGGGCCCCTCGTCCAGGTCCGGGTAGTGGATGTCCCCGGTGATCACCGCCCGGGCCGAGAGCCGGGCGGACAGCTGTGCCGCGAGCCCGCGCAAGGGTGGCCGACGGATCGCGCGGTCGTTCGTGCGGGCCTTCGCGCCGTCGTCCGCGCCGCCCCCGGCGGGTCGGTCGGTGGGTCGGGCGCACGGCAGGTCGGTCGGCAGGTCGGTCGGCAGGTCGGCGGCGCTGCCGGGGATCAGCAGTTCGGGCTCGTGCAGGGTGATGACGACGCCCAGCTCCTCGCGGGCCAGGGTGATCGCGGCGGCCAGCTTGACGGCGTAGCCCGCGTCCCCGCTGGCGTCGATGCAGACCGCCGTGTCCACCCGGTGCCGCAGCAGCTCGACCAGCCCGAGGTTCTCGTAGTGGCCGCCGTCGGTGGTGAGCAGGAAGCGGTCGTCGGCCGGGAACCGCCCGATCAGCTCCCGCAGTTGGTACGGGAGGCGGCGGACGGCCGGCTGCGCGGGGCGGCGCCAGTCCGGTGGGCCGGACCAGTCCGGGCCGAGCACCGCCGGGTTGGGCAGCCATGTGCCGAGGCGGGCGTTGGTCACCGCGAAGAGCCGCTGGTGGACCCGGGATTCCCGCCCCATCGCGGAGGAGAAGGCCGCGCCGGACACGGCCATCGCCGACTGCACGGTGAGGTCCCGGGCGATGTGCGGACGGGTGCGCCGCTCCAGCAGGTCGGTGCGCGCGTACCCGATGTCCGGACCGCCCACGTAGTCGTACGAGAGTGAGAAGGAGACCGCCGGACGGCCAGGCGGCGTACGAGAGTTGCCCGACAGGTTGGCCGCCGCCGAGAAGATCACCTGGGGGAAGTCGGGGCGCCGGGCGCCGTAGTGGCTCAGCCAGGTCTGCTCCCGGAAGAAGTGGTACGGGCGGGCCACCGACCGGCCGCCCTCGGTGGCGCGCCGGACCGCGAACGCCGAGGCCAGTCGCAGCCGGTAGAACGGGTGCAGGCTCATCCAGGTCTGGTCGAGGTTCAGCCCGACCGCGCCGAGCAGCACCGGCAGCAGCACCTGGACGGAGGTCGGCCAGGCGTAGCCGGTGGCGACAGCCCAGCCGAGGGCCAGCAGCGCACCGGCCGTCAGCGCCAGGAGGGCGGACCACACCACGAGGGTCTGGGGCAGGCCGGCGGCACGACCACCGTGGGGACGGCCCGCGCCGCGGCCGGTACCGCGCTCTGCCGTGCCCGCCGTGCCCGCCGTGCCCGGTGGGGTGGCACCCCGGCCGGGCGACCGGCGGTCGCGCCAGAGTATGCCGAGCAGCAGGGCCAGGTAGCTGAGCGCCACGGTCAGGCCGAGACCCGCGCCGGTCAGCTGCGGCCCGGCTGCCAGCGCCTGCTGCAGCCGCACCGCGCCCCAGGCCAGCTCCGGCACCGCCAGCACCCCGACGGCCAGCAGGGCGGCCAGCCCGAGGAGGCCGAGGCCGGCCCGGCGCAGTGCGCGTGGCAGCAGCGCCTGCCAGCCGAGCGACGGGAAGGCCAGCAGCCAGAGCAGCCAGCACCCGGCGGCCGTGGCCAGCAGCACGCCGAGGGCGGCGAGTGCGGGCACCCGGAACTCCAACGGGCCCGGTACGGCGTCGGTGTGGCGCAGCCCGGCGGCCGCCAGGTGGCTCAGGTCGGTGAGCGGTACGGCCCGGTAGCAGCGGCTGAGTCCGAGGCCGAGCGTCAGGACGGCGGCCAGCAGCAGGGTGAGCGCGGACAGGACGCCACGCAGCAGCGTCCCGAGGGCGACCAGCCACTCGCCGGGGCCGTCGGCGACGTACTTGCCGTGCCGGCGGAGGTGGTCCTCCTCGGGGGAGCCGGGTTCCATCACGGTGTCGGCCGTCAGGCCCGAGACGGCGTGCACCGGACTGCCGGGCGCCGAGTCGCTGAGCGCGAGCTGGAGCGCGCCGACGGTGTAGCCGCCGCCCGAGACGGAGACGAGGTAGCGGGCCCGTTTCAGCCAGGGCCGCAGCGACTGGAGCGCGCCGAGGGTGACGCAGGCCGAGCGGATGCCGCCGCCGGAGGCGCAGAAGCCGAGTTCGGCGGGTTCGCGGCCGGGCGGCACCCGGGCGGCGTCGCGCCAGCGGGCGTGCCGGACCGGGGTGTCCCGGGCGCCCGGCGGGCCGTGGGCGTCCGGAGGCGCGGCGGCGGCGGCCGGTGGGGCGCCGTGCCGGGTGGCGATCGGCCAGGGCGGGACCAGCGCCGGGCGCTCGGGGGAGTCGGTGCCGTGGGCCTTCGCGCCCGCCCGCGCCGGCCGGAGCCCGCGTACGGCGCGGGTGGCGGTCACCACCAGGAGCCCTGCCGCGACCGCCCCGGCGGGCAGGAGCAGCAGCCATTTGACGGTGGCGAGCGCGGTGGCGGCGGCGAAGGGGGTGTCGGAGGAGATGCCGGAGCCGCCCGTGCCGGGGCGGAGGCCGTCGAGCCCCGCGCACAGCAACGCGTCCTCGCCGAGGTCGCAGCAGGCCGCCAGCAGTCCGGCGGCGCCGACCGCGAGCGCCGGCAGCCGTCGGCGTGCCGGTCCGAGCACGTACCCACCGAGCAGTGCAGTGGCGAGCAGCGTCAGCGCGTAGCCGCCGATCAGCCAGCCGTCGGCCCGCAGTGCGGCCAGGTGGTCCGCGACGCGCTCTCCGACCACAGCCTCGGCGGCCGCACGGGACCCGGCCAGTTGGAGGGCGACGTCCGGTACGTGCGGTGCCAGGTGCCGGAACAGCAGCCCGCCGAGGACGACCGGGACCAGTGCGCCGAGGGCGAGCAGCAGGCCGGCCCCGGCGGGCAGCGCGGGCGACCGAGCCGCGGGGCTTCCGCCCGTCGTCGTCGTACCGGCCGGAACCTCGCCTCCCGCCTCGCCTCCCGCCGTGCCTGCTGCTCCCGCAGCTTCCGCCGTTTCCGCCGCGGAATTCCGCACCACCGTCATCGTCACCCCCGCTCGGTCGCCTCGATCCCCCGTGACCGAGCCGTCGAACTCGTATGAAACCAGTGAGGACTGACGGTCCATCGGATCCACAGCGAAGTTCACGCGGGCTCTTACCCGGCCATCGCCATGTGCGCACCCCGGGCGTTCGGTTTCACTCGAACGAGTAAGGAGGTGACTCCTGGGGTAGATCGTCTTTTCATCGCACCCGGGACCGCCCGCGTGTCCGCGCAACAAGATCTCCCCAGACGCGTTTCCGTCAACGTATTGTCAGGCCACCGAGGCCGGGCCTACCGTCTACAGATCGCTTTCTACGCACGTAGACCCTGTGGTTCCCCGAGCGGAACCGCGGGTCAGACCCGCCCCGTCAACCCTCAGACCGCGGGCCCGACCGCACGGCCGGACCGCGGAGTTGCGGAGGTACCCATGTCGCAGATCGTCCGTGCCGCGCTCGTCCAGACCCGCTGGACCGGCGACCAGGAGAGCATGATCGCGCTCCACGAGCGGTACGCCCGCGAGGCCGCCGCCCAGGGCGCGAAGATCATCGGCTTCCAGGAGGTCTTCAACTCCCCGTACTTCTGTCAGGTCCAGGAGGCCGAGCACTACCGCTGGGCCGAGGCCGTTCCCGACGGCCCGACCGTGCGCCGGATGCGGGAACTCGCCCGCGAACTCGGGCTGGTGATGGTCGTCCCGGTCTACGAGGAGGAGCAGCCCGGCGTCTACTACAACACCGCCGCCGTCATCGACGCCGACGGCAGTTACCTCGGCAAGTACCGCAAGCACCACATCCCGCAGGTCAAGGGCTTCTGGGAGAAGTACTACTTCAAGCCCGGCAACCTCGGCTGGCCCGTGTTCGACACCGCCGTCGGCAAGGTCGGTGTGTACATCTGCTACGACCGCCACTTCCCCGAGGGCTGGCGCGCCCTGGGCCTGGCCGGCGCGCAGATCGTCTACAACCCCTCGGCCACCAGCCGCGGCCTGTCCGCCTACCTCTGGCAGCTCGAACAGCCCGCCGCCGCCGTCGCCAACGAGTACTTCGTCGCCGCGATCAACCGCGTCGGCACCGAGGAGTACGGCGACAACGACTTCTACGGCACCTCCTACTTCGTGGACCCGCGCGGCCAGTTCGTCGGCGACGTCGCCTCCGACAAGGAGGAGGAACTCGTCGTCCGCGACCTCGACCTCGGCCTGATCGAGCAGGTCCGCCAGCAGTGGGCGTTCTACCGCGACCGCAGGCCCGACGCCTACGGACCGCTCGCCGAGGCGTGAGGAGCAGCGCGATGACCACCAACGACGTGCGGGCCGCCCGCGACCCGCACCAGCGCACCGTCGTCCGGGGCGGCCTCGTCATCACCGCGACCGAGGAGGTCCACGCCGACGTCCTGATCGAGGGCGAGCGCATCGCCGCCCTCGCCGCCACCGGCAGCTCCGCCGCCGGGGCCTGGACCGCCGACACCGTCATCGACGCCACCGGCCACTACGTCATCCCCGGCGGCGTCGACGCCCACACTCACATGGAACTGCCGTTCGGCGGCACCGCGGCCTCCGACACCTTCGAGACCGGCACCCGGGCCGCCGCCTGGGGCGGCACCACCACCATTGTGGACTTCGCCGTCCAGCCGGTCGGCGGCTCGCTGCGCGAGGGCCTGGACGCCTGGCACGCCAAGGCCGAGGGCAACTGCGCGATCGACTACGCCTTCCACACCATCGTCTCCGACGTCAACGACGCCGTGCTGAAGGAGATGGACGCCCTCGTGGACTCCGGCGAGTCCACGTCCTTCAAGCTCTTCATGGCCTACCCCGGCGTCTTCTACAGCGACGACGGCCGCATCCTGCGCGCCATGCAGCGCGGCGCCGCCAACGGCGGGCTGATCATGATGCACGCGGAGAACGGCATCGCCATCGACGTCCTGGTCGAACAGGCGCTCGCCGCCGGGAGGACCGCCCCCCGCTACCACGGCGAGGTCCGCCGCGAACTGCTGGAGGCGGAGGCCACCCACCGGGCGATCAAGCTCGCCCAGGTGGCCGGCAGCCCGCTCTACGTGGTGCACGTCTCCGCCGCCGCCGCGCTCGCCGAAATCGCCCAGGCCCGGGACACCGGCCTCAACGTCTTCGGCGAGACCTGCCCGCAGTACCTCTTCCTCTCCACCGACAACCTCGCCGAGGAGGGCGCCGACGGCTTCGAGGGCGCCAAGTACGTGTGCAGCACGCCGCTCAGGCCGCGCGAGCACCAGGAGGCGCTCTGGCGCGGGCTGCGCACCAACGACCTCCAGGTGGTCTCCACCGACCACTGCCCGTTCTGCTTCGTCGGCCAGAAGGAGCTGGGCCGGGGCGACTTCTCGAAGATCCCCAACGGCCTGCCCGGCGTCGAGAACCGGATGGACCTGCTCCACCAGGCCGTGGTGGACGGGCACATCAGCCGGCGCCGCTGGGTCGAGATCGCCTGCACCACCCCGGCCCGGATGTTCGGCCTGCACCCGCGCAAGGGCACGATCGCCCCGGGCGCCGACGCCGACCTGGTGGTCTACGACCCCACCGTGGTGCAGACCGTCTCCGCCGCGACCCACCACATGAACGTGGACTACTCGGCCTACGAGGGCCGCCGACTCACCGGCCGGGCACGGACGGTGATGTCGCGCGGCACCGTCGTGCTGGACGACGGCACCTGGCTCGGCCGGGCCGGCCACGGCGCCTTCCTGCGCCGGGACACCTGCCAGTACCTGGTCTGAGCCCTCTCCCGCTTCCCGCCCCTCCCGCCGTGCGGCGTCACCTGGCGCCGCCTGGTCGTTGCAGACCGGGCCGGGCTGCCCGGCCTTCCTGCTCGCCGTCCGACCGCTCGCCGTCTCATCGCTCGCCGTCCGACCGCTGTCCGCCCGCCGCTCCGATCGGGGGCCGGTCGGCGGCGGGCAGAACCCTTACCTGGAGCCCTCCATGGACATCGGCCTCGTCCTTCAGACCGACCCGCCCGCCCGGCTGCTCATCGACCGGATGATCCGCGCCGAGCAGGCCGGTTTCAGCCACGGCTGGACCTTCGACTCCTGCGTGCTCTGGCAGGAGCCCTTCGTCATCTACAGCCGGATCCTCGCCGAGACCGAGCGGATGACCGTCGGCCCGATGGTCACCAACCCCGGAACCCGCACCTGGGAGGTGACCGCCTCCACCTTCGCCACGCTCAACGACATGTACGGCAACCGGACCGTCTGCGGCATCGGCCGCGGCGACTCCGCCATGCGGGTCGCCGGACGGCGCCCCGCCACCCTCGCCCGGCTCTCCGAAGCCATGCACGCCATCAAGGAGTTGGCCGAGGGGCGCACCGCCGAGGTGGACGGCACCGAGATGCACCTGCCGTGGGTTCGCTCCGGCGCGTCGCTGCCGATCTGGATGGGGGCGTACGGTCCGAAGGCACTGAACCTGACGGGCCGTCAGGCCGATGGTTTCATCCTGCAGCTGGCCGATCCGTACCTCACCGAGTTCATGGTCAAGGCGGTGCGGGCCGCCGCCGTCGAGGCCGGCCGGGATCCGGATTCGATCACCGTCTGCGTCGCCGCCCCGGCCTACGTCACCGCCGACGACTCGCCCGAGGCGCTCGCCCATGCCCGGGAGCAGTGCCGCTGGTTCGGCGGGATGGTGGGCAACCACGTGGCCGACCTGGTCAGCCACTACGGCGAGCACTCCGACCTGGTGCCGGAGGCGCTCACCGACTACATCAAGGACCGGCAGGGCTACGACTACAGCCACCACGGGCGGGCCGGGAACCCGGACACGGCCTTCGTCCCGGACGAGATCGTCGACCGCTTCTGCCTGATCGGCCCGGCGGAGGCGCACCGGGCCCGGCTGGTGGAGCTCCGCTCGCTCGGCGTCGACCAGTTCGCCGTCTACGCCATGCACGACGCCATCGAGGCCACCATCGACGCGTACGGGACGGACGTCATCCCGCACCTGTGACGCCGGCCCGCGCAGCCCCGTGTGGCGTCCTGACCGTGCCGCCGATCGTGAACCATCCTGTGTGCCTGTCTGTGAACCCGGCCGTGAACCCGGCCGTGAAGCTGCCCGTGAACCTGTCCGTGAAGCCGACCGTGAGCCTGCTTGTGAACCCGCCCCTGACCCCCACCTGAGCCCGGCCGCGGATTCGGCCGCGGCGGACGGGAGTTGTCCGTGTCCGGAACCGAAGCCAGCGGCAGCAGAAAGCTGCACCACCCCGACGGCCGGGTCGAACTCGGCCCGGCCGCCGGACAGTTGCCCCCCAATGGATTCACCAGCGACGACCTGCGGCCGGTCCCGGTAGCGCGGCGCACCTGGACCACGTACAACTTCCTCGCGCTCTGGGTCGGCATGGCCCACAACATCCCGTCCTGGACCCTGGCTTCGGGCCTGGTCGCGCTCGGCATGGACTGGAAGCAGGCGGTGCTGACCATCGCACTCGCGAACCTCGTCGTGCTGGTCCCGATGCTGCTCACCGGGCACGCCGGCACCAAGTACGGTATCCCGTTCCCGGTCTTCGCCCGCGCCTCGTTCGGGCTGCGCGGCGCCAACCTGCCGGCCCTGCTGCGGGCGGCGGTGGCCTGCGCCTGGTTCGGCATCCAGACCTGGATCGGCGGCGAGGGCATCTTCCTGCTGGCCGGCAAACTGCTCGGT
This sequence comes from Kitasatospora sp. NPDC054795, assembly GCF_053611565.1. Classification (NCBI taxonomy): domain Bacteria; kingdom Bacillati; phylum Actinomycetota; class Actinomycetes; order Kitasatosporales; family Streptomycetaceae; genus Kitasatospora; species Kitasatospora sp. NPDC054795. The sequence goes on along the minus strand of NZ_JBSHAP010000001.1, from coordinate 90,753 downwards.
GAATCCTGGCGCACCGCCGGTGAGTTCGGCGGACACCCGTGGACCCAGTGGCTCTCGTTCCTGCTGTTCTGGCTGATCGAGATGGCCATCATCGCGCGGGGGATGGAGGCCCTGCGGCGGTTCGAGAACTGGGCGGCGCCGTTCGTCATCGTCGGCGCGCTCGCGCTGCTGGTGTGGATCACCGTCAAGGCGGGCGGGCTCGGGCCGCTGCTCGACCAGCCGTCCAGGCTGGGGTGGGGCGGCGGCTTCTGGAAGGTCTTCTTCCCGGCGCTGATGGGCATGATCGGGTTCTGGTCCACGCTCGCGCTGAACATCCCCGACTTCACCCGCTTCGGCGGCAGTCAGCGGGCTCAGATACGCGGGCAGGCGCTCGGCCTGCCGACCACGATGACGCTCTTCGCGTTCCTGTCCGTGCTGGTCACCTCTGGCTCCGAGGCGGTCTACGGGGTGCCGGTGTGGGATCCGATCCAGCTGGCCGCCAAGATGGAGAACCCGGTCGGCATCCTGTTCGCGCTGCTGATCGTGCTGGTCGCGACGCTGTCGGTGAACATCGCCGCCAACGTCGTGTCGCCCGCCTACGACCTCGCCAACCTGCTGCCCCGCCTCGTCGGCTTCCGGACCGGGGCGCTGATCACGGGGGTGGTCGGGATCGCGATCCTCCCGTGGCGGCTGATCTCCGACCCGCACGTGTACATCTTCACCTGGCTGGGCGTGGTCGGCGGCCTGCTCGGCACCGTCGGCGGAGTGCTGATCGCCGACTACTGGGTGCTGCGTCGCACCCGCCTCCGGCTCGCCGAGCTGTACCGGCCGGGCGGGGCGTACTGGTACGCGGCCGGTTGGAACTGGAGGGCCGTCACGGCGCTCCTGGTGGGCGGCATGCTGGCGGTCGGCGGCTCGTACTCCACGCTTGACGCCGATGGGGCGAAGCAGGGTCCGTTCCCGGCGGACGGCCTGATTCCCGTCCTCAAGCCGCTCGCCGATTACGGCTGGGCCGTTGGGCTCGCGGCGGCGGCCGTGGTGTACCTGGGGCTGAGCGGGCTGTTCGGGAGGGGAGTTGCGCGGGCGGGGGAGGGCTGACGGATGACGGCGAACAGCTGACAGATTTTGAAATCTGTCAGCTGTTGGTTGTCGGCTGTTCGCTGTTCGCCGTTGTTCGTCGCCTGTCGCCTGTCGCCTGTCGCCTGTCGCCCGCCGTTCGCTGCCGCCGGTCGTTCCTCACCCGGCCGCTGCCGCCGCCCGGTCGACGGCGGCGAGGACCTTCGCGGTGCCGTCCTCGACGGCCAGGACCGCCGCGACGGCCCGGGCGCGGGTGCGGTAGCGGGGGCCGTCGAGGGTCAGGCGGAGGGCGGCGGCGAGGCGGGCGGGGGTCAGGGTGCGCAGCGGGACGGGGCCGGGGGAGACGCCGAGCAGGGCCAGCCGGGCGGACCAGAACGGTGCGTCGAGCTGGGCGGGTACGGGGACGGTGGGAGTCCCGGAGCGGAGGGCGGCCGCCGTGGTTCCGGCGCCCGCGTGGTGGACCACGGCGGCGGTGCGGGGGAAGAGCCAGTCGTGCGGGGTGTCGCCGATGGTCAGGACGGAGTCCGAGTCCTCGGCGGCCAGTTCGCTCCAGCCGGACTGGAGGAGGAGGCGCACCCGGGCGGCGCGGGCGGCGGCGAGGACGGTGGCGGTGAGCCGGTCGGGGTCGGGGACGACCAGGCTGCCGAAGCCGACGAAGACCGGCGGCGGTCCGGCGGCGAGGAAGTCGAGCAGCCGGGCCGGGGGTGTCCAGTCCGGCCGCTCGGGCGGCCACCAGTAGCCCGCCACGTCCAGCCGGGGGTGCCAGTCGGCGGGCCGGGGCACCACCAGCGGCGAGAAGCCGTGCAGGACGGGGTGCTTGCGACGGGCCCGGGTGACGCCGAGCGGTGGCAGGCCGAGTTGCTGCCGCAGCCCGCGGACGGCCGGCCCGAAGAGCCGGTCCGTCGCGGCCTGGACGGCGTGCCCCGCCAGCAGGTTGCCGGACCGGCCGAGCGATCGGGTGCCGGTGACGGCGGGCGCGAACTCCCGGGTGGGGGAGAGGGGCTGGAGGTACAGCCCGATGCTGGGGATGCCGGCCGCCTCGGCGGCGACCTGGCCGAGCGCGCTGGTGGTGCTGGTGGTCAGCAGCAGATCGGTGCCGAGCGCCGTGGCATCGGCGATGCCCTTGCCGAGTGCGGGCATGAACCTCCTGGCGAGCCGCAGGAGTTGCAGGATTCCACTCGGTCCGCTGCCGGCCCGCAGCAGGCGCCGGCCCTCGGCGGAGGCGAGTTCGGCGCGCGGGTCGACCGGTAGCGGGCGGAACTCCAGCCCGGCGGCCCGTACGGGCCCGGCGAAGGTGTCGTGGGTCGCGACGGCCACCTGATGTCCGGCCGCCCGCAGGCGGACGCCGAGCCCGGTGAAGGGGGCCACGTCGCCCCGGGAGCCGGCGGTGGCGATCAGGATGCGCATGGTCGCAGTATTTCGGCGTCGGCGGCGGGCAGGAAGGGCGCCACGCGCGGGGGCGGTCCGGCCCCGCTGACCGGTATCGAACGCCGGCCTGCAGGTGGCGGGCGCCGTGGCTGACCACGTGGCTGACCCCGTCAGATCCCTGCGGCGGAACCGGGTGGCGGAACCGGGTGGCGGGCGGAGGCGTCCTTCCGGGCAGAGCGCACGGGGCGGGGCCCGGGGCGCCGCGGACGGGAGGGGATGTCGGCATGAGCATCGTCGCGTGGATCGTGCTGGGCCTGCTGGCGGGTGCGCTGGCCAAGCTGCTGCTGCCGGGGAAGGACCCGGGCGGCCTGATAGTGACCACCCTGATCGGCATCGCCGGATCGTTCGTCGGCGGCTGGATCGCGTCGCACTTCCTGCACCGCTCGGTCACCGCGCACTTCTTCGACGCCGCGACCTGGGTGTCGGCGATCGGCGGTGCCCTGGTGCTGCTGATCGTCTACCGGCTGCTGTTCGGCAACTCGCGCCGCTGACGGCCGGGTTCGTTCCGTCACCGGTACCCGGGAGGCCACGGGGTGGCCTGCCGTGAGGGGGTCCGCCGCCCGGAGCGGCCGCGCCCGGATGGCCGGTTCGCACCGGTCCTTCCGGGCGCTGGAACGGTGCGGGGCTCTCGTACGTCCTTCCGGTCGGACCCGGGGGCTCGACGGGGTCGTCACACCGATGACGCAAGGGGCGGCGGATGAGCTGGATGGCGTGGATCGTGCTGGGCCTGGTGTCGGGGACGCTGGCCAGGATGGCGATGTCGAGGGGTGAGCGCGGCCTGATCGGCAGCACCCTGATCGGGATCACCGGCTCCTACATCGGCACCTGGATCGTGTCGAACTGGATGCACGGGGCGGTGAAGGTGAGCTTCCTCGACATCACGACCTGGGTGTCGGCGATCGGCGGCGCGATGGTCCTGCTCCTCGCCTACAAGGTGTTCCGCTTCATCACCCGCCGCTGACCGCCGGCCTGAGGCCGGACGCCCCGGACGCCTCGGCGACCCAGTTCGGGAGCGGCTCGCGGGCGGCGAGCCAGCCGGGCGGCACGTCCGCGAGTCCGGTCCGGGCGGCGACCACGCCGGCGGCGATGGCGCAGGTGGTGTCCTTGTCGCCCCAGCCCTCCAGGGTGTGCCAGACGGCCTCGGACAGCGAGTCCAGGTGCCCGGCCGCGGACCAGAGGGCGAACGGCACGGTGTCCGGGGCGGAGATCAGGGTCCCCGAGCCGAGCACGGCGGCGGCGTGCCGGACGCTGGTGTGCCCGGGCAGCCGGGCGGCGATCCGCAGCCCGGAGCGGACCTCGCAGTCCGGTAGCCGTCCGGCGACCTCGGTCAGCAACTCGGCCCGGCCGGGCGGGCTTCCGCCCCGGCTCCGGACCGCCAGCGCCGCCGCGAGGGCGGCCGCCACCGCGCCGGCGACCGCCTCCGGGTGGAAGTGGGTGGTGAGCGCCTGCAGTTCGGCCTGCCGGACCACCGTGTCGAGGTTGTCGGCGAACCAGACCCCCAGCGGGGCGACCCGCATCGCGGCGCCGTTCCCGTGCGATCCCTGGCCCTCGAACTGGCCCGCGGTGATGGCGCGCCAGTCCCCGCCGGCACCGATCCCGCGCAGTACCCGGTGCATCGACGGGCCGTACTTGCGGCCGTACTCGCGGGCGTACTCGGCGGCGAACTCCCGGGCGAGCGCGTCCGGCCGGACCTCTCCCGCACCGAGCAGGTGGCGGACCAGCACGAGCGCCATGGCGGTGTCGTCGGTCCAGTGCCAGGGCGCGCGCCGGACCAGGCGGGCGGCCAGCGCGGCGGGTGCCTCGTCCGGCGGGACCGAGAACCAGCGGTCGCCGAGAGCGAGCCCCTCCAGGCTGTCCAGGACCGGGCGGGCCGCACGCATGTCATCCTCCGAGTGAGATCAACTGTGCGCGGCAGTCTGCCGGACGGGCGGGGCGCCGGCGAACGGATTTCCCGCCGCTCGCCGGCGCCCTATGTGCTGGCGTTCCGTCACTTCACCTTCAGGCCACCGAGGACGAGCTTCCAGACGGCCTCGAAGCGGTCGTCGACCCCGGGCGTGGACCAGGTGGACGCGTAGGCCGGGTCGTGGAAGGGGCCGGTGGCGTCGAAGACGGCGCGGGCGGTGTTGCGGATGTGGGCGAGCTTGAACTCCTTGCGCTCCGTGCCGTCCGTGACGATCTGCGCGATCTGGTCGACCAGGGTGTCGACATGGGCGTTCACCAGGCCGCTGTTCTCCTCGACCAGCACCATGTAGGTGGCGAACAGCTCCGGGTCGTCCAGCGCCTTCTTTCGCTTGGCCGTGAACAGCGTCCTCAGCCAGCGGTGCAGCCGCTCGGAGGCGGGGCCGCCCTCGTTGGAGACGGTCGCCAGCTCGTGGTGCGCCTGGTCCAGCCAGCGCTGGGTGACCGCCTCGCGCAGCGCGGACTTGCTGGGGAAGTGGCGGTAGACGCTGCTGTGGCTGACGCCGAGGATGCGGGCGACGTCCACGACGGTGGCCTTGGCCGGGCCGAACCGCCGGAGGACGTCCTCCGCCGCGATCAGGATCTGCTCGGCGGTGAGTGTGGTGTCCGTGGTCACGGGGAGGTCCGTCCTTTGGGTCGTGCGGTCGGGTGGTGCGGCGGCGCCGGTGGTGCGGTCAGCGCTCGCTGTCCAGGTGGGCCATCTGTGCGGCAGCGTACCGGTCACCTGCGGCGGCGCCGGCGGGTACGGCGGCCTCGACGGCGGCGAGGTCGGGCCCGGTCAGCGTGACGTCGAGCGCGCCGAGGGCCTCGGTCAGACGGTCCCGGCGGCGGGCGCCTACCAGCGGGACGACGTCCTGCCCGCGCGAGGCCACCCAGGCGATGGCGACCTGGGCGACGGTCGCGCCCCGCGCGGCGGCGATCTCGCGCAGGGCCTCGACCAGCGCCAGGTTGTGGGCCAGGTTCTCGCCCTGGAAGCGCGGACTGTGGCTGCGGAAGTCGGTGCCGGCGAGGGCGCGTTCCCGGTCCCAGTGGCCGCTGAGCAGGCCGCGGGAGAGCACGCCGTAGGCGGTGATGCCGATGCCGAGCTCGCGGGCGGCGGGCAGGACGGCGGCCTCGATCGAGCGGGAGAGCAGCGAGTACTCGATCTGAAGGTCGCTGATCGGGTGGACGGCGGCGGCCCGGCGCAGGGTGTCGGCACCGACCTCGGAGAGTCCGATGTGGCGGACGTAGCCGGCCTTCACCAGGTCGGCGATGGCGCCGACGGTCTCCTCGATCGGGACGTCCGGGTCCAGACGGGCCGGGCGGTAGACGTCGATGTGGTCGGTGCGCAGGCGGCGCAGGGTGTAGGAGAGCGCGGTCTTGGTGGCGGCGGGGCTCGTGCTGTAGCCGAGCCACTGGCCGTCGGGGCCGCGCTGGGCGCCGAACTTCACGCTGATCTGCACGCTCTCGCGGTCGCGGCCGCGCAGCGCTTCGTGGATCAGCAGCTCGTTGTGGCCCATGCCGTAGAAGTCGCCGGTGTCGAGGAGGGTGATTCCGGCGTCGAGGGCCGCGTGGATGGTGGCGATGCTCTCGGCCTCGTCGGCCGGGCCGTACAGGTCGGACATGCCCATGCAGCCCAGGCCGAGGGCCGAGGTGACCGGCCCGGTGGTGCCGAGAGTGCGCTGGGCGGGGCGGGTGTGCGGGGACACGGGGACTCCAAGGGGCGGGTGCGGCGCCGGGAGGCGGGGGCAGGGTGGCTCGGGCGCCACTGTGGCACAACAGCGAACAGATTTCAAAATCTGTTCGCTGTCGTCTGTTATCTGAAAGTTGAACTCTGTCTGTTGTCATTTGTTCGGACGAACGCCCCCCTGAATCAGCCACCTCCGCCGCAGCTGCCCGAACGGTCGCGACACGGCTGCCCGCCGGCCGTCAGCGGGCGACCCGGCTGCGGTTCTCGTACGCGAAATCGGTGACCTCGGGGTGGCGGAGCATCCAGCCCTTGATGAAGGGGCAGGTCGCCAGCACGGCCAGGCCGCGGGCGCGGGCGTCGTCCAGGGCTGCGCGGGCCAGCGCACTGCCGATGCCCCGGCCCTCGAAGGCGGGCTCGACCATGGTGTGCGGATAGACCACCAGCTGGTCGCCGCGCAGGTACTCGGCGAAGCCCGTCGGCCGGTCGTCCTCCCAGGCCTCGAAGCGGTTGCGGGCTTCCGCGTCACGTACCGAGAGGGTCATCGAGACTCCTCACCGCCGGAGAGTCGCGGCCGGGCCCGGCCCCGGTCCGTCATCGGGCGACCGGGGCCGCCCCGCCCGTCGATCGCCGGTCGTCCCCGTACCCGTCCCCGTCCCCTCCGTCTCCGCCCGCTCCGTCCACGTCTTCTTCGCCGCGGCCGTCGGCTCACCGGCCGCGCTCCCGACCGGCGCCCAGGCCTCGCGTCCGCCCGGCGCCCGCAGCAGGTAGGCACGGGCGGGCGGCACGTTGCGCCACACCGTGCGCTCGCCCAGGCCGTACGCCGCCTCGAACCCCCGCAGCAGCCGCACCACCGCCCGGTGGCGGGCGCCCCGGCGGGGGCCCGAGGTGAGGGTGCGCGCCGTCGTCGTGCCGAGGTACCCGAAGTACGTCAGCTCGCCGCCGGGTGCCAGCAGCCGCAGGTAGAGGTCGAGGATGTCGCGTACCCGCGCGGGCTCGAAGTTGGTGAACGGGAGCCCGGACACGATCGCGTCGTACCGCTGCGTACAGTCCTCCGGCCGGGCTCCCTCCGGCTCCGCCGCACGGGACTCCGGAAGCTCCTCGACCCGGCAGGCCGACAGCCGCAGCCCGATGCCGGGGTGGCGCGCGGCCAGGACGGGGTCTTCCCGGAGCCGCTCGGCGAACCGCGGGTTGGCCTCGACGACGTGCAACCGGTCACCCGGGCGCAGCACGCGGGCGAGCCGGCGGGTCACCACGCCCGTTCCGGCGCCGACCTCCAGCACCGAGATCGGACGGTTCGGGCGGCTGGTGACCGGTACCACCAGCGCGTTCACCAGCTCGGGGCCGCTCGGGGCCAGCGCGCCGGTGTCGTGGAAGGTGCGCAGAGCCTCGGCGAGGAACAGCAGGCGGTCCCCGCCGAAGGACGAACCGTACGGGGGGGAAAGGGACTTGGGGCCGTGGTGGAGCCGTTCACTGGTCATGTCGTCGACGCTAGGCAGGACGGGGCCGCCGCGAATCGGCCGGTCAGTGGCGCCGACCCCCGACGAAAGTCGAGGGTGCGGTTACCCGGAAGACAGAGGTGTTCCACGGTCGAGCGCCCCTAGCATCGAGCCCGAGGTACCGAACACCGAACCTGCGGAAGGCTTTCGGGGCGGGGGAGAGGGAAGGAGGGGCGTCATGCGCAGGAGTGTGCTCGGCTGGTACGGGCCGGACCACCGGGCCGGGACCGATACCTTGTTGCTGCTCGGAGTGCTCGGCCTGGGCATCGAGGAGGCGTTGGTCCAGTGGACGCGCTCCGACGGTCCACTGCGCCTGCCGCGCACGGTCGTTGCCGCGCTCGCCGCGCTCTCGCTCGTCTTCGCCCGCCGTTACCCGGTGGCCTCGGCCGTGCTGCCGGTGCTCACCGGCGGGTCGTTCAACCGGGCCTTCCCCGGCCTGTTCAGCGTCTTCCACCTCGCCTACCTGGGCCGGACCGGCCCGGCGGTGGCGGGCGGCGCGGCCATCGTGGTGGGCAGTGCGGCGGGTGCGGATTCGCTGATCGGCTGGGCCGGCACCGCCGGGTCCCAACTCCTCGTCCAGGCCGCCGTCCTGGCAGTCGCCCTGTGGCTGCACGGCAGACGGGTGCTGATCCGCACCCTGCACGAGCAGGTCGACGCGCTGCGCCGCGAGCGCGAGCTGCGTGCCGACCAGGCCCGAGCCGCCGAACGCGCCCGGATCGCCCGGGAGATGCACGACGTGCTGGCCCACCGGCTCAGCCTCCTGGTGCTGCACGCCGGGGTGCTGCGCGACCAGGCCAGGGCCGGTACCGTCGCCGCGGACACCGACCGCCTCACCCACCGACTCGAACTGCTGCGCACCACTGCCGCCCGATCGCTCGACGATCTGCGCGACGTCCTGGGCGCGCTGCGGGCCGACCCACCGGCCCCGCGCGCCGCGGGAGGTGATCCGCCCGTGCCGGCCGAGGCCGGGAGCGTCCCGGCGCCCGCCCTGCGCGACCTCACCGAACTCGTCGGCGAGGCGACCCAGGCTGGCCAACGGGTCCAACTCGCCCTCTCGGGAGACCCGGAGACCATCCCGACCACCCACCGGCTGGCCGTGCACCGGCTGGTCCAGGAGGCGCTGACCAACGCCCGCAAGTACGCGCACGCCGCGCCCGTCACCGTCCGGGTCGGCTACGGCGCGCCGGCGACGACGGTCGAGGTCCGCAACGGCCCGGGCGAGGCGATGCCGGACGGGCCGGGTGCCGGCGGCGGGTACGGGCTGGTCGGGCTGGCCGAACGGGTCGAGGCCCTCGGCGGCCACCTCGACGCCGGTCCGGAGGGTGGCGGCGGCTTCCGGCTCTCCGCCCGGTTGCCCGCGCCGGACCGCCCGCCGCAGCTGGTGGCCGACCCGGCTCCCGTCCCGGGCCAGGGTTCGCCACCACCACCGGGGCGCGCGTCGTCGGACCCGGCGCGGGCGTCTCCGGGGCAGGGGCAGGGGCAGGGGCAGGGGCAGGGGCAGGGGCCGGGGCCGGGGCAGGGGCCGGGGCCGGGGCAGGGGGGATCCGGACAGGGGAGACCCGGGCAAGGAATTGGAGGGGCACGGCAGTCGCCGGAAGGGGTGCAAGGGGCGCACCACCCGGAGCGATCCACGGGACCGGAGCGATCGATGGAACCGGAGGAGCCGATGGAACCGGAGCAGGAGCCGAAGCAGCAGCCGAAGGGTGCCGCATGATCCGAACAATGGTGGTCGACGACGACGCGCTGGTTCGCCTCGGCCTGGTCGACCTCCTGGCCCAGGACCCGGCACTCACCGTGGTCGCCGAGGCCGCCGACGGGCTGCAAGCCGTCGAAATCGCCGGCTGCCGGCGGATCGACGTCGCGCTGATGGACATCCGGATGCCCAGGCTCGACGGGATCGCCGCCACTCGGCGGCTGCGCGAACTCCCGGACGGCCCACGGGTCATCGCCCTCACCACCTTCGATCTGGACGAGTACGTGTACCAGGCGCTCGCGGCCGGGGCGGACGGCTTCCTGCTCAAGGACACCCCGCCCGCGGAGATCGCTCGGGCCGTCCACGTCGTCGCGGGCGGTCAGGGGATGCTGCACCCGGCGGCCGCGCGGCGACTGATCGACCGCTACCACCGGGTCGGGGCACCCCGGTCGGTGGCAGCCCGTCACCGGGTCGCCGGGCTCACCCCGCGGGAGACCGATGTGCTGTGCGAACTCGCCGACGGCCTCTCCAATGCCGAGATCGCGGGCGTGCTCGGAATGCGCGAGAGCACCGTCAAGGCGCATGTCAGCCGGATCCTGACCGGGCTCGGTGTCGGCAACCGGGTCCAGGCGGCGCTGCTCGCACGCGATGCCGGGCTGGTGGGCGACGGTGGCTGAGGACGAACGGCGGAGAGCGACTGCGGCCGGGACCGCGCACCGGGGTTCCGGTCGGTCGCGCACGCTCGCACACATTCGTGCACGTCCGTGTCGGGCCTGCTCCCGCCGTGCAGGGGTGCCGCCCTGTCGTGTCCGGGCGGGCAACCGAGGCACGTCGAGGCTCGGAGGGGCACACCGGGGCACGGCACCGGCCGGTGTTCACGCGGGTGTTCCCCGGACGTTCCCCCGGAGTCGGGGTGGGCGGTGCAGCGGGCTTCCCTGAGCCGCCGCGTGCTCCCGGTTCGTATCGCATGCTGAGCCGCTGTCACCCATCCGGCGTGGAATTGCCGTGCCTTGGCCGTTTGCGCTGCCGAACTCGGGCGGCGGGTCCATGGTGGAGATGGGCGCGATCCGGCGACCGCGTCCGCGCGCCGATCCAGGCCCGCGCGCCGAGCGCCCGCGCCGATCGTGGACGGGCGGCCTCCGAAGCGGGGCCCGGTACCGGCACGCTGGGAGCAGGGCCACCTCGCAGGAAACCGAACGGTTCTTCTAGGCTCACATCTCGGCTTCCCTGCGGCGGTACGGCCATTGCGCCCGCTGCCAGGAGGCCACCGTCCACGGGGGCTCCGGGCGGACCGGGGCCCCCGGATCGAGCGAGGAGGACGCACATGCCAAGCACGCCGCCCAGCCGTTCCACCGTACTTGGGCCAGACGGGCCGATTCGATGGGCCGCCCATCACCCCGGTCGACCGGTGCGGTCCGGCCGGGCCTGGTACCCGGGTGGGAGCGGTCGGCCGGTACGGCCGCTGTATACCGGCGGTGGTCGCGGAGGCGAGCGTTGAGTCCCCAGATCGTCGGGGCGCCCGCCGTGCCGGGCGCCGCCGTGGAACCCGACCCGACGCCGGTCACCGTCCCGGCCGTCACCGACGGCGAGGCCCTCGCCGCAGCCGCCACGACCACCGCGACCACCACCACTGCCGCCACCACCACCACTGCCGCCACCACCGTCGGTGCCACCGGCACCGTCATCGCTGCGGGCGCCACCACCGGCACCGCAACTGCCGCTGCGGCTCAGGCCACTGCGGTTCCGGCCGCCTCGGCTCAGGCCGCCGCGGTAGCGACCGGCGCGGCGAAGACCGCCGTGACCACGGCAGCCGTCGCCAAGACCGCAGCGGCCAAGAGCACGGTAGCCAAGACCACGGCAGCCAAGACCGCGGTGGCCAAGTCCGCCCTCACGAAGTCGTCCCTCGCCAAAGCCGTCGTCGCGAAGAACACGGTGGCGACGACCGCGGTGCCGAGGAGCACGGTCGGAAAGCCCGCGGCGGGCCCGGCCACCACCGCCACCCCCGGGGCCTCCACCGCCACCACGGCGCTTCCCGGTGTGCCGCAGGCGCTCAGCGCCCGGGCCCGTACCCTCGCCGGAGCAGTCCGGCGGCGCTGTGCCGATCTGGCGCGGATCGAGTCCCCCAGCGGGGACGCGCCCAGACTCGACGCCCTCGCCGAGGAGTTGGCGGCCGGCTTCCGTGCCACCGGTGCCACCGCCCGGCGTGAGCCCGGACCGGCCGGGGACCACCTCGTGCTGGAGTGGGAGGGCCGGGACGAGTCCCTGCCGCACCTGCTGATCGTCGGGCACCACGACACCGTCTGGCCGGTCGGTACCCTCGCGGACTGGCCGGTGACCGAGCAGGACGGCCGGCTCACCGGCCCCGGCGTGGTCGACATGAAGGGTGGACTCGCCGTCCTGGAGAGCGCGTTGTCGCTGCTCGCGGACCTGGGTGAGCGCCCGCACCGGACCGTGCGCCTGGTCGTGGTCTCCGACGAGGAGGTGGGCAGCCCGGACGGGCGGCGCCTGGTCGAGCGCCAGTTGCGCGGCGCCGCGGCGGTCCTGGGGCTCGAACCACCGCACCCCGACGGTCGCTTGAAGACCGCGCGGCGCGGCAGCACCCGGGTACGGCTCACCGTGACCGGCCGCGAGGCGCATGCGGGCAACGACGCCCACGACGGGGTGTCCGCGGTCGACGAGCTGGTGGACCAGCTGGTGGTGGTGCGGGACCTCGCCGGCCAGCCCGGCACCGAGCTGAACGCCGGTCGGATCAGCGGTGGTTCGCGTGCCAACGTGGTCGCCGGCCGGGCCGAGGCCGAGTTGGGGCTGCGCTTCGCCACCGTCGAGGCGCAGCGCCGCACGCTCGACGACCTCGCCCGGCTCGCCCCGTTGCGTCCGGGTGCCCGGGTTCGTACGGAGGTGCTGTCCAGCCGTCCGGCCTGGCCCGAGCGGACCGGCAACCCGCTGCTGCGGCACGTGCGTTCGCTGGCCGCGGTGCTCGGTCAGCAGCTGGACGGCGGTCCGGCGGGCGGGGCGGGGGACACCAACCTGCCGGGCTCGCGCGGGCTTCCGACCCTGGACGGCTTCGGGGCGGTCGGTGCTGGGGCCCATGCCCGGCACGAATACATCCGGCTCGACCAGATCGCCCCCCGGATCGCACTGCTGGCGGCGCTGCTCGCCGTTCCGCTGCCGCGACTGCGTGACCGCGCGGAGGGGTGAGGCGTTGCGGTGAGCCGCTGACGGTCGGCAGCTGACAGCCGACAGCGGTGGACGGTAGGCAGTAGACGGACGCCGGCGATCAGAGGGCAGCGGACGGACAACGGCCGACAGGCGCCGGCGAACAGATGACAGTCGACAGATAGCAGCTGACAGATTTCAGAATCTGTCAGCTGTTATCTGTTTCGCACCTTGCCATCCCTCCGCCCCGCTGCGCAGAATGGTACCGACCGAACGGTCAGTCGGTTGGTTGATCGGGCGTTCCGGCAACCGACCGGGCAGGACGGGCAGGACACGAGAGGGGACTGTGGTGACAGCAGAGGTGGCCGAGGCGGTCCCCGCGCAGACGCCGGAGGACCGGTTCGAGGCGGTCGTCGCCGCCGAGCAGCGGATCGAGCCCAGGGACTGGATGCCCGACGCCTACCGGGCCACCCTGATCCGCCAGATCGCCCAGCACGCACACTCCGAGATCATCGGCATGCAGCCCGAGGGCAACTGGCTGACCCGGGCGCCGTCCCTGCGCCGCAAGGCCATCCTGCTCGCCAAGGCCCAGGACGAGGCCGGTCACGGCCTCTACCTCTACGCCGCCGCCGAGACCCTCGGCGTCGACCGCGCAGAGCTCACCGAGAAGCTGATCTCCGGCCGCCAGAAGTACTCCTCGATCTTCAACTACCCGACCCTCACCTTCGCCGACGTCGGGGTGATCGGCTGGCTGGTGGACGGCGCCGCGATCTGCAACCAGGTCCCGCTCTGCCGGTGCAGCTACGGCCCGTACGCCCGCGCGATGGTGCGGATCTGCAAGGAGGAGTCCTTCCACCAGCGCCAGGGCTACGAGCTCCTGATGACGCTGATGCGCGGCACCGAGGCCCAGCGCCGGATGGTCCAGGACGCGGTGGACCGCTGGTGGTGGCCGTCGCTGATGATGTTCGGCCCCTCGGACTCCGACTCGCCGAACAGCGCCCGCTCGATGGCCTGGCGGATCAAACGGCACAGCAACGACGAGCTGCGCCGGCGGTTCGTCGACATGACCGTCCCGCAGGCCGAGCACCTGGGGGTCACGCTCCCTGACCCGGAGCTGCGCTGGAACGAGGAGCGCGGTGGCTGGGACTTCGGTGAGCCGGACTGGTCCGAGCTGACCAGGGTCATCCACGGCCAGGGCCCCTGCAACGCCCAGCGGATCGAACGCCGCCGTGCCGCCCACGAGGACGGCGCCTGGGTGCGCGAGGCCGCCGTCGCCTACGCGGCCAAACGCGCCGCCGAGGCTGCCCGAGCCGCCGAGGCTGCCGAAACCGCCGGAGCCGTCGAAGCCCCCGGAGCCGCCCAAGCCCCCGGACTCACCGAAGCCACCGAACAGGAGAACGGAAAGTGACCGAGCCCCAGGTTGGCTCCCCGGCAGGGTCCAAGGCCGGCTGGCCGCTGTACGAGGTGTTCGTGCGCCCCCGGCGGGGGCTGAACCACGTCCACGTCGGTTCGCTGCACGCCGCCGACGACCGGATGGCGCTGCTCGCCGCCCGCGACCTGTACACCCGGCGCAACGAGGGTGTGAGCCTCTGGGTGGTCCGCTCGGACGCGATCACCGCCTCCACCCCGGACGAGCGCGACCCGTTCTTCGATCCCAGCGGCGACAAGGTCTACCGCCACCCGACCTTCTACGACATCCCCGAGGATGTCCCGCACATCTGACGGGGGAGCCACCGTGCACGACCACACCACCTCCACCACCGGAACCAGCACCGGCGCCGGCCCGGGCGGCGGCCAGGACGACCACGTCTACCTCAGCCTCGCCGACGCCGCCCCCGGACCCGAGGGCGAGGGCCGCTGGGCGTACGGGACGGGCTTCGCCGACCCGCTGCTCGGCGTGGACACCACGCTGCCCGCCGGTCTGGACGGCGCCGACCTCGCCGCCTACTGCCAGATGCTGGGCGACGACGCCCTGGTCCTCGCGCAGCGGCTGATCGAGTGGTGCACCCGGGCGCCCGAGCTGGAGGAGGAGGTCGCGCTCGCCAACCTGGGCCTCGACCTGCTCGGCCAGGCCCGCCTGCTGCTCACCCGGGCCGGGCAGGCGGACGGCACCGGCCGCACCGAGGACGACCTGGCGTACTGGCGCGAGGAGCACGAGTTCCGCAACGTCCGCCTGGTGGAGACGTCGAACGGCGACTTCGCGTACTCGATCGCCCGGCTATTGCTGTTCGCCACCGCGCGCGGCGCCCTGTACGAGGCGCTGAGCGCGCACCCCGATCCGGTGCTGGCCGCGGTCGCCACCCGGGGTGTCAAGGAGCTCGCCTACCACCGGGAGTACGCGACCGCCTGGACGCTTCGTCTCGGCGACGGCACGCCGTACTCGGCCGAGCGGATGCAGGCCGGGCTGGACGCGGTCTGGCCACTGCTTGAGGAACTGTTCACGGCGCACCCGGTGGAGCTGCGGGCGGGTGTCGACCCGGCGACCCTGCGCGAACCGGTGCTGCGCTCGCTCACCGCCGTCCTCGCCGAGGCCGGGCTGACCCTGCCGGACGCGCCGCCGCTGGCCACCGTCCTCGGCCGGGCCGGCCGGGACGGCGTGCACACCGAGGCGCTCGGCCCGCTCCTCGCCGAGCTCCAGGTGCTGGCCCGAGCCCACCCGGGGGCGACATGGTGACCCACGACATGGTGACCCACGACATGGCGACCCACGACGTGGCGACCGACGGCATCGTGACCGACGAGGTCGCGACGGGTACGGCGGGCATGGCGGGCATGGCGGGCGCGACGGAACCGACGACCCGCGACGTGGCCTGGGCCGTCGCCGCGGCCGTCCCGGACCCGGAGCTGCCCATGCTCACCCTGGCCGACCTGGGCGTCCTGGCCGGGGTCGAGGTGGACGGCGGCAGCGGTACCGTCACCGCCTGGCTGACCCCGACCTACTCGGGCTGCCCCGCCGTCGCCGAGATGGCCGCCGATGTGGACCGCCGGCTGCGCGCGGCCGGCTACCCGGACGTCCGGGTGCGGCTGCGGCTGGACCCGCCGTGGTCCACCGACCTGATCACCGCCGAGGGTCGCCGCAAGCTCGCCGAGGCGGGCATCGCCCCACCGCACCCGACCGCCGCCGTCGCGGCCGCCACCGGACCGGTGGCGCTCACTCTCGGCCCGACCCGCTCCGGGGCCCCGACCGCGGCCGGGCCGGGCACCGTTCCCCCCGTGCCGTGCCCGCAGTGCGGCGGGACCGACACGGAGGAGCTGTCCCGCTTCGGTTCCACCGCCTGCAAGGCGCTCTGGCGCTGCAGGGCCTGCCGCGAGCCGTTCGAACGCGTCAAGGAGATCTGAATGCCCGCCGCTTCCGCCGCCGCCGGCTCCGCCGTTCCCGCCGCCGCTGTTCCCGCGTCCGTCGACACCGCGTCCGTCGACACCGGGTCCGTGGTCTCCGCGTCCGTCGACACCGGGTCCGCGACCGGCATCCGCCCCGCCCGCCGTCCGACCTTCCACCGGTTGCGGATCGCTCGGGTCGAGCGGCTCTGCGAGGACGCCGTCGCGGTGACCTTCGCGGTGCCGGACGGGCTGGCGGAGGAGTACGCCTTCCGCCCCGGGCAGACCCTGACCCTGCGCAAGCTGGTGGACGGCGCCGACGAGCGCCGCTCGTACTCGATCTGCGCCCCGGACGGCGGGCCGCTGCGGATCGCCGTCCGGGAGGTGCCCGGCGGGTTGTTCTCGCGTTGGCTGGTGCGCGAGGCGAAGCCCGGCGAGGAGGTGGAGGTGCTGACGCCGTCCGGCCTGTTCACCCCCGAGCTGGGGGTTCCGGCCGACCACGTGCTGCTCGCGGCGGGATCCGGCATCACCCCGATGCTGTCGATCGCCGCCTCCGTGCTGGCCGCCGACCTCAGCTCCACCGTCACCCTGCTCTACGGCAACCGGCGCAGCGACACCGTGATGTTCGCGGACGAGCTGGCCGACCTCAAGGACCGCTACCTCGGCCGCTTCCAGCTGGTCCACGTGCTCTCCCGGGAGACCAGGGACGCCGAGTTGCTCAGCGGCCGGCTGGACCCGGAGCGGGTCCGCGCGCTGCTGGCGGCGCTGGTGGACGTCGGGAGCGTCGGGCACTGGTGGCTGTGCGGCCCGTTCGGCATGGTCACCGGGGCCAAGGACCTGCTCGCCGAACTGGATGTGCCGGGCGAGCGGGTGCACCAGGAGCTGTTCCACGCCGAGGACGAGCCGCTCCCGGAGCGCGACGAGGACTGGGACCGGACGGACGCCTCGGCCGACGGCGGGTCGGGCCCGCAGAGCGAGGTGACCGTCGTGCTCGACGGCCGCGGCAGCACGCTCTGCCTGCCGCGCGACCGCTCGATTCTGGACGGCGCCCAGCGCTCCCGGCCCGACCTGCCGTTCGCCTGCAAGGGCGGAGTCTGCGGCACCTGCCGCGCCCTGGTCACCGAGGGCGAGGTGGAGATGCGCCGCAACTTCGCCCTGGAGGAGAAGGAGCTGGCCGCCGGGTACGTCCTGACCTGCCAGGCCCGCCCGCTCACCGACCGGGTGACCGTCGACTACGACCGCTGAGCGAGCTCAGACGGCGGCGGGTTCCGCGACCTGGTCCGCGAGCGCCGGGCTCCCGGCCGTCGGTGCCGCGAGCGCCGGGTCCCCGAGGAGCTTGACCAGGTCGTTGACGGCCGCGCGGCCGGCCCGGTTGGCGCCGACGGTGCTGGCGGACGGACCGTAGCCGACCAGGTGGACGCGCGGGTCGGCGGTGGCGCGGGTGCCGGTGAGGGCGATCCCGCCGCCGGGGGAGCGCAGCCCGAGCGGGGCGAGGTGCCCGACCTCGGGCCGGAAGCCGGTGGCCCAGACGATCGCGTCCACCGGCAGCTCCTCGTCGCCCCAGGCGACCCCGTGCTCGGTCAGGCGGTCGAACATCGGGCGGCGGCGCAGCGCGCCCAGCTCCTGGGCGCGCCGGAGGGCGACGGACGGGCCGAGCCCGGTCACGCTGACCACGCTGCGCACCGGCAGGCCCTGCCGGACCCGCTCCTCGACCTTGGCGACCACCGCGCGCCCGTACTCGGGGGTGAACGGTCCGTTGTGGTAGAGGGGTTCGGAGCGGGTGACCCACACCGTCTCGCCGACGGCGGCGACCTCCGACAGCACCTGGACCGCCGAGGCGCCGCCACCGACCACCAGCACGCGCCGGCCGGCGAACTCCTCGGGACCGCGGTACTCGGCGTAGTGCAGCTGGCGGCCCGCGAAGTGACCGGGGTAGTGCGGGAGGAAGGGCCGGGTCCAGGTGCCGGTGGCGTTGATCAGTGCGCGGGTGGACCAGACACCGTGGTCGGTCTCGACCAGCAGCCGGGCGTCCGGTCGTTCGGACTCGGCGCGTACGGCACGCACCGCGACCGGGCGTACGACCGGGAGCGCGTGTCGGACCTCGTACGCTGCGAAGTACTCCGGCACCACCTCGCGCGCGGGGGCCCCGGGGTCCGGCGGCGGGAGTTCGGCGTCGGGGAGGTCGTGGACGCCGTGCACGGTGGCCATCCGCAGGGACGGCGAGCGGTGCGCCCAGGCGCCCCCGGGGACGGGGTTGGCGTCGAGGACGACGAAACCGCCGTCGACGCCAACCCGGTACGGGGCGAAACCGCGGCGGCCCAGGTGGTGGGCGGCGGAAAGGCCTGCCTGCCCGGCACCCACCACCAGGACGTCCACGCGTTCCGGAACGCTGTTCGTTGCACCGTAAACAGTCACGCCGCTGAAACATCAGGGGGTCGACGGCTGTTCCCGTCGTCCCGCCGGGGCTCCGTCGGCGTCCGTGGAGGAGCGAACGGTGGTCGCGAACGGGAGTGCGCGGGCGGAGGCGCGAGGGCGCGGAGGCGCGGATGTCGAGGAGCAGGAGCGGAGGAGCGTCAGGAGAGCGGGGAGATGACGGCGGCGGTGCCGTAGGCGCAGACCTCGGTGCCGACGTCGGCCGCCTCCGTGACGTCGAAGCGCATCATCAGGACGGCGTTGCCGCCGCGCGCCTTGGTCTGCTCGACCAGCCGCTGCATGGCCTCGTTGCGGCTCTCGACCAGGGTCTTCGTCAGACCGCGCAGCTCGCCGCCGATCAGCGACTTCAGACCGGCACCGATCTGGCTCCCGAGGTGGCGGCTGCGCACGGTCAGCCCGAAGACCTCGCCGATCACGTGGTCGACCCGGAAGCCGGGGACGTCGTTGGTGGTCACGACCAGGACGTCGGCGTTCGGGCCCTGCCCGCCGCCGTACTCGTTGATGTCAGCCATGGGACGCATCCTGCCAGTTCCTGCGTCCGAGTGACCGAGGCGTGGCCGCGCGGTGGCCGAGAACGCTTCCGGAAGCTGGTCCGGACCGGTGATCGGGGGGCCGAAAGGCCGTACCGTTAGCCCCATGGGCGAGCGAAGCGATCATCCACAGGGGCCGGGCGCGGCGGAGGACTCCGGCGCGCAGGAGATCGAGGCGACGGTGGTGCTGGGCCTGCGGATCACCGACTGGCCGGCCCTGCGCGCGGCCGCGATCAGGGCCGTCGAGGAGCTGGACTTCGACGGCATCGACCCGGCCGGCCAGCGTCGCGAACTGCTGCGCGAGGTCGCCGAGGACGCCAACGCGGCGCTCGGCGCGCTGCTGCATCCGGACCGGCTGGTGGCCGCCATCCCCGGGGTCGAGGCGATGGGCGGGACGCTGGAGATCAGCGTCACGGAGGACTTCACACCGGACTTCGCCGACCTGTTCCCGCTGGAGGGCGACGAGGAGGACGGCGGCGCGGGCGCGGACTGGACGCTCACCCCGCGCACCGCCTGCCTGCTCCACGCCCAGCTGATAGGTCTGGCCGACGCCGCGTACGACGACTTCGACGAGCACGGGGACGAGGCGATCGTCGACGGCGAGGACACGGACTGGACGGTCTTCGCCAGGCTCCCCGAACGCACCTGGCGGATGCACCGGAGCTGGCGCCGCGCGATGGCCCGGGCCTTCGACGACCTCGCCGACGACCTCGCGCTCGGCGAGTGGCCACTGCCACGCTGCCTGGCCGAGGACGTGGCGCTGCGGATGGCCCTGGTGGACGCCCGGACGCTGCTCGGCGCCCAGCCCGAGTCGGTCGCGGACATGATGGGCGACCTCCCGGCCGACCTGTACGACTACGACTGGGACGGCTGCCACGACGAACTGTTCGGGGTCTACGGGCCGGACGACGGTGATCCGGAGCTGGGGGCGGAGCAGCGCACGGAGGCGCTGCTGGCGGCCACCCACCCGGAGGGCTGGTTCCTGATGTACGAGGACGCCGAGGAGCGGGACCCGCAGCGCGGCTACAGGCGCTGACGAGGCGCTGCGCCGTAGGGCGGGCGTCGGGCACCGGGGCATTGGACGTCGGGGCGTTGGACGTCGGGGCGTTGGAGGCCGAGGGTCGGAGGGCGGGGCAGGGCGTCGGCCGCCGGTTCCGTGGCCGTCGCTCGGGCCGGGCGGTCCGATGGGTGGGCGGTTAGGCTGCGGGCATGTCCGATGTGCGTGGCATGCGCGGTCCGTCCCCCGACGATCCTCTCGATATCGACGGTCCCGACGGTCCCCACGATCCGAGTGCTCCCGAAGAGGGCGAAAGGACAGGCGGAGGGCCGGGCGATGAGCCGGGCGATGAGGACGAACCGGCGCTGGCCCGGATCGCGCTCGGGCTGGACGGGGCGAGGGCGGCGCAGCGCGGTCGGACGGCCGAGGACCGGGCCGGCTTCGAGGCGCTCTGGGAGGCGCTGGGAGAACGGGACGTCTTCCACCGCTGCCTCGTCGCCCACTACCTGGCCGACCTGCAGGACGACCCGCGCGCCGAGCTGGCGTGGGACCGGCGGGCCCTGGCCGCCGCCGACTCGCTGAGCGCCGAGCGTGCCCGGACGTACGGGTCGGCCCTCCAGGTGCGCGCTTTCTACCCCTCGCTGCACCTCAACCTGGCCTCGGACCACCTCAAGCTCGGCGAGCCGGACCTCGCCCGTGCGCAGCTCGAACGCGCCGTGCGCAGTCTGGACGCGCTGCCGGAGGACGCGTACAGCGCGAGCATCCGGGCGGCGGTGGACGAGCTGCGGCAGCGGCTGCGGTGAGCGCGGAGGTGGACGCTGCGGCGGTCGGGCCGGGCCGAGTCGGGTCGGGCCGAGTCGTCCGGAGCGGGGCTGGCATCCTGGACGGGTGACTGATCCTTCCGATGCCCCGACCCCCACTGCTTCGACCCCCACTGCTTCGACCTCCACTGCTTCGACTCCGGCTGTGGTTCCTCCGGCCCCGGCTCCGGCTCCGGTCTCCGAGCCCCCGGCCCCTGCGGCCGACCCCGGCGAGGCCCCGGAGCGAGAGGACCGCGAGGACCGCGACGAGCGGCCGCAGTACGTGCTGCCGCTGGTCGTCCGGATGGAGCGGGCCACTCCGCCGAGCCGGACGGACGCGCTGGAGACCTCGGCCCGGGCGGTGCTCACCCTGCTGGCCGACCCCCGGGTGACCGGGGCGGACGGTGAGTGGGCGGAGCGGGTCGCGGCCTGGGAGGACGCCCGGATCCGCAAGGTGGTCCGGCGGGCCCGGGGCGGGGAGTGGCGCCGGGCGTGCGAGCTGCCGGGCCTCACGGTGCGCGGCCGGGAGGCCGAGGTGCGGGTGTTCCCGCCGGTCCCGCTGGACGGGTGGCCGAAGGACCTCGCCAAGCTCCAGGTGTCCGGGACGGACCTTGAGGAGACGGTCGAGGTCACGGCGCCCGAGCCGGGGCTGCCGGTGCTGTGGCTCAACCCCGAGCTGGAGATGAGCGCGGGCAAGACGATGGCGCAGACCGGGCACGCCGCCCAGCTCGCGTGGTGGCGGCTGGACGAGGCGCAGCGCAAGGAGTGGGCCGAGGCCGGCTTCGCGCTCGCGGTCCGAACGGCCTCGCCGCAGGCGTGGGAGGAACTCGTCCGCAGCGGGCTGCCGGTGGTCCAGGACGCGGGCTTCACCGAGATCGCGCCCGGGCCAACTGTTGCACTCGAGGGAGGCACGCGCTACTGCCCCACCCCGCGCCTACGACGCCCGTGAACGCTCCAAGCTGACCCCCGAACCGCAACGTAGCAGGTGAGACGCGTACGTTCCCGGCCGTCGCATGTCTCCGGCGGCCCTTCCCGGAGGGGGCAGGGGACGGCGCTCCCGCCAACGGGCAAGACGGGTAGGCATCGCGAAAGGCCGCGGCCTGTTCGTCAGCGAGCTGCTCGGCCATCCGATGCCGGACCCGTTCGGTGATGGCGAGTTCGTCGCGGAGGGGCTGACGGTGTCAGGAGCCGGCCGGGGCGCCGATCACCGGGCGCCTGGGCTAACGCCTGTCCAGCAGTCCGCGTTCGAGGGCCACGACACCGCGTGCGTGCGGTCTCTGACGTCGAGCTTGGCGAAGACCCGCAGCAGATGGGTCTTCACCGTGGCCTCCGTGATGACCAGCCGCCGACCGATCTCCACGTTGGACAGGCCGTCGGCGACCGCGCTCAGCACATCCACCTCCCGGGTGGTCAGGGCCACCGGAGCTGGTTGCCGCATGCGGGCAACCAGCCGCTCCGCGACCCTCGGGGCCAGGACGGTCTCGCCGCGGGAGGCGGATCGGATGGCGTCGACGAGCTGATCACGCGTGGTGTCCTTGAGCAGGTAGCCGATCGCGCCGGCCTCGACCGCGCGCTCGATCTCCGCGTCGGTGTCGTACGTGGTCAGGATCAGTACCCGGGTTCCTGGGCAGCGGGCGACGATCTCGACGGTGGCACTTGCCCCGTCGAGGACCGGCATCCGCAGATCGATCAGTGCCACGTCCGGCTTCAGACGCTCGACGAGTTCGACGGCCGCGCGGCCGCCGCCGCCCTCGCCGACTCGGAGCCCGATCTCGGAGGTGGCCGGTTGGGCTGGTACGGAAGGAAGGAAGGAATTAATCCGTGCCGGCTCTGTCGTCGTTCGTGGCTGCGAAGGTCAGGTCCGGGGCCGGTCAGCCCTCGTCGTCGACGGCTCCGCCCAGGTGCTGGTCGGGAACGAGGCGGTCACCGCCCGCAGCGGAGCTTCCGTGCGGATGTCGTCACCCGGAGAACCACTACCGGGAGTCAGGCCGTGACGAGCTCCTTCTCGCGGGCCGGTGTCTTGACCTTGGGCTTCCTGTTCGGCAGCGAGAGCCGGAAGACCTTGTGCCACGCGGAGAACACCTGTTTGGGCAGCGGCCCGGTGACGTACTCCAGCTCGTACTTTTCGAACAGCGCGCGCACCTTCACGGCGACTTCGGCGTACCGGTTGCTCGGCAGGTCCGGGAACAGGTGGTGCTCGATCTGGTGGGACAGGTTGCCCGTCATGAAGTGCA
Source organism: Kitasatospora sp. NPDC054795 (assembly GCF_053611565.1). NCBI lineage: Bacteria > Bacillati > Actinomycetota > Actinomycetes > Kitasatosporales > Streptomycetaceae > Kitasatospora > Kitasatospora sp. NPDC054795. The sequence continues at coordinate 67,984 of NZ_JBSHAP010000001.1, read as the reverse complement.
TGGCCCTGCTGCCGCTGATGTTCGCCGAGCCCATCATCTGGCGCAGGTACCACTGGCCGCGCGTCTCGCCCCTGACCGACTGGCGCTCGAAGACCTGTACGCCCTCGGGGAAGTGCCCGCACATGATCACCGAGTGGGACCAGATGTTGCGGACCAGGTTCGCGGTGAACGTGGCGGCGAGCGTGGTGAGGAACGACGGGCCCGACAGCAGCGGGTGGATCACGTAGTCCTTGAGCACCTGCTTGCGGATCTTGCGGCCCACGGCCTTGGCCCGCGCGCGGAACTCCGGGTTCCTGCGACGGTGCTTCTGCAGGTTCTTGCCGAGTTCGAGGTCGTACGCCGCGATGCCGTACTCGAAGAAGCAGGCGTTGACGAAGTTCCACAGCGGCTGGCCGAGGTGGAGCGGGTGCCACTTCTGGTCCTCATCGACGCGCATGATGCCGTAGCCGAGGTCGTTGTCCTTGCCGATCACGTTGGTGTACGTGTGGTGCAGCTCGTTGTGCGAGTGCTTCCACTGCTCGGACGGCGAGACGTGGTCCCACTCCCAGGTGGTGGAGTGGATCTTCGGGTCCCGCATCCAGTCCCACTGGCCGTGCAGGACGTTGTGGCCGATCTCCATGTTTTCCATGATCTTCGCCACTGAGAGGCCGGCGGTGCCGAGCAGCCACGCGGGCGGGAAGATCGAGAACAGCAGAACGCCCCTGCTGGCCAGTTCGAGCTTGCGCTGCGCCGAGATGACCTTGCGGATGTAGGCGGCGTCCTGCTCGCCGCGGTCGGCGAGCACCTCGTCGCGGATCGCGTCCAGCTCGCGGCCGAGCTCCTCGATCTGCTCCGCGGTCAGGTGGGCGGTGGGGTCGATGGCGGTCAAGGTGCTTCTACCGTTCGATGTCGCAGGGGCCCGCCGCGGCGGACACGCAGGTCTGGATGAGGACGCCCGGCTCGGCCTCGGTGATCTCGCCGGTGCGCAGGTCGCGGACGGCGCCGGCCTTGAGCGGCGTGACGCAGCCGAAGCAGATGCCCATGCGGCACCCGGAGGGCATGAGCACACCGGCTTCCTCGCCGATGTCCAGCAATGGCGTGGCGCCGTCCGCGTCGACGGTCCTGCCGGTGGCGCTGAACGTGACCTCGCCGCCGCCGTCGTCGCTGCCGCCGTCGCCGGCGACGACGATGCGGGGGCGGAACCGTTCGGTGTGCAGGCGCTCCTGGACGCCGTGCTCGGTCCAGTGCTCCTCTGCGGCGTCGAGCAGGCCCGCAGGCCCGCAGGCCCAGGTCTCGCGCTCGGCCCAGTCGGGCACGAGTTCGCCGAGACGGGCGATGTCGAGCCTGCCGTCTGTGTCGGTGTGCACCTCGGTGAGGCGCAGCTTCTTGTCCGCGACCATGCCGTGCAGTTCGTTGCGGAAGATCACGTCTTGCGGCTGTGGTGCGCAGTGGACCAGGACGGCGTCGTCGACCTCGGTGTCGCGCAGCATGCCCATCACGGGCGTGATGCCGCTGCCGGCCGTCAGGTAGAGCACCTTGGCGGGCTTGGCATGCGGCAGCACGAAGTCACCGGTCGGCTGGTCGAGCTGGATCAGCGTGCCCGGTGTCGCCCTACGGACGAGGTGGTTGCTGACCTTGCCGTCCGGGATCGCCTTCACGGTGATCGTGATGCGGCCGTCCTGGCGGTCTGTCGGTGAGGTGATGGAGTAGCTGCGCCACAGGCGCCTCCCGTCGACGTCGACCCCGATCCGCACGTACTGACCGGCTGTGTGGCCGCGCCAGCCCCGTCCCGGCCTGATCACGACGGTCGCTGCGTCAGCCGTCTCGGGGTGCACAGCCTCGATGCGCCCACGCAGGTCGGCGCCCGCACGCAGCGGGCTGGCCAGGTCGAGGTAGTCCGACGGCAGCAGCGGCGTCGTGACCATCTCCAGCAGTTTCCACGCCCTGCTGCGGAGGGCTGCACTCGTCATGACTCCAGCTTGCTGCGCCTCGGGGCGTAAAGTCCTGACCGTAGGACGTGAATCTGGTCGGCTGAATTGTTCGTAGGGAACAAGAACGTGAGCCATGCAATCCGGAGGGCCAGCGAGCTGGTCCTGGATGAGACGACGGTCACCGCGCTTCGGGCCGCGCTGACGGCCACTGCCGACGAGGTCGTCGAGGCGATCATCGACGAGGTCCCGCCCTACGCCAACGCTCTTTCGGGTCGCATGGGCGGCACCATCCGCCGAGCCGTCCGCACCGCCCTGGGGCACTACCTGGACCTCGCGAGCGGGAACGCCACGGGTGGCGACGCCGGTGACGCGGCCTACGAGCTGGGCCGCGGCGAGGTGCGCGACGGCCGTTCGATGGACGCCCTGCTCAGCGCCTACCGGGTCGGCGCCCGTGTGGCCTGGCGATGCCTGGCGGCGGGTGCCGTACCCGCAGGTCTGCCCGCCGCCGAGGTCGCCAAGTTCGCCGAGCTGACCTTCGCCTACATCGACGAGCTCTCCGCCGCGAGCGCCGCGGGCCACGCCGACGAACTGGCCGCCAGGGGCAGGGCCCACGAGCGCCACCTGGAACACCTGGCCCGCGACCTCCTCGCCGGCGTGAGCCTGGAATTGCTGCTGGCCTCTGTTCAACGAGCCGGGTGGCAGCCCCCGGTTTCGCTGACCGTGGTCCTGCTACCCGCTTCCCAGGCCCGGCCCGCCTACCGGGCGCTCGACCCGAGCACTCTCGTCCTCGACGATCTGCCGGACGCCACCGGTGTGCTGCTCGTCCCCGATGCCGACCGGCCACACCTCTTGCGGCAGCTGACCGACCGCGCCGCCGTGGTCGGCCCGGCACGGCCATGGACTCGTGCGTCCGCCTCGTACGCCCGGGCCGTACGCGCCCGCTCCCTCTCCTCTGAGATCCGCGACACCGAGGACCACCTGCCCGAGCTGGTGCTGAGTGCCGACATGGACGCGTTCGCAGACCTGCGTGCCCGAGCCCTCGCGCCGTTGCGGACCTTGCCTGCCGCGACCGCAGGGCGGCTGGAGGAGACCTTGCGGGCGTGGCTGCTGCACCAGGGCAGGCGGGACGAGGTGGCGGCGGCGTTGTTCGTCCATCCTCAGACAGTCCGGTACCGGATGTCGCAGCTGCGGGAGCTGTTTCCGGATCTCGCCTCGCCGGACCGGGTCCTTGAACTGACCCTGGCGGTGGGTCTTCGGGGCGGCTGATGCGCACTGCGACCGTCCACGACTGCGTCTGGCCGCCTCGCCCGAGCGGTACACCGGCACGACGAGCTCGGCCTGGAGGTCGCGACCGGTGCGGTGCGGGTGGGGGTGCGGGTGCAGGACCCGGGCACAGGGAGATCGCGCCGGGCAGCTGCACGGTGATCGCGGAGCACCCGACGCTGCGGTGACGGCGGGGCGGGCGGCCGTCGGGCGACGGGCGACGGGTGGGCGACGGGTGGGTGTCGGGCGACGGGTGACGGGTGACGGGTGACGGGTGACGGGTGACGGCGAACGAACGGCGGCGAACAGATGACAGCCAACAGATAACAGCGAACGGATGACAGATTTTGAAATCTGTCATCCGCAACCTGTCGTCCGTCCGCTGTTCCCCGTCGCCCGTCAGCTCGGCTCGTACCGCCGCATCGCCCGCAGCCCGCCGTAGACCGCCAGGGCGGTCCAGAGCGCCATGATCAGCAGCCCGGTCCAGTGGCCGTAGTGGACGCCCGGCTCGGGCTGGGTGCGCATCGCGTACAGGCCGGCCCGGTCGGGCAGGAACTGGCCCAGTTCGCGGACACCGGGGATGGCGGCCAGCCAGGTGGTGCCCAGGAACACCGTCGGGGTCAGCAGGCCGAGTGCGGCGCTGAAGTTGCCCAGCATCGCGGTCAGTCCGAGGCAGATCAGCACCATCATCGGGTGGTACAGCACGCCGGCCAGGAAGCTGCGGGCCAGGCCCGGGGTGGAGAGGTCCAGGCCGACGGTGGCGCCGACGACCAGGAACGAACCCGCCGTCGAGGCCAGCCCGAGCAGCAGTCCCAGCCCGGTGCCGAGCGTGAGCTTGGCGCCGTAGAGCCGGCCGCGCCGGGGAACGGCGGTGAGCGAGGTGCCGATCATGCGGGTGTTGAACTCCTGCCCCATCAGCAGGATGCCGAGGCAGGCCACCGCGACGTGCCCGAAGAGCAGTCCGTAGAAGATCCCCCCGGCCGGGTCCTCTCCGGCCGTGTGGTCCTTCGCCCCGTAGGCGGCGTTGACGGCCGCCGTGACGCCGACCGTCAGCGCCAGGGCGACCAGCGGGGCCGCCCACTGCGAGGGCAGGGTGGTGAACTTGACCCGTTCGGCGCGTACCGCGTCGGCCATCGCGCTCATCGTCGCTCCCATGTCCCGTTCGCCCGTGGTCACTTGGCGCGCCGCATCGCCCGCAGGCCGCCGTACGCCGCCAGGGCGGTCCAGAGCGCCATGATCAGCAGCCCGGTCCAGTGGCCGTAGGCGATCTGCGGGTCGTCGACGTACCGCAGGGCGTACTGGCCGGCCCGGTCGGGCAGGAACTGGACCACCCGGCGCACCCCCGGGACTCCGCCGAGCAGTGGTGAGAGCAGGAAGAGGGTCGGGACCAGCAGTCCCATGGCGGCGGTGAGGTTGCCCAGCACGGCGGTCGTTCCGAGGCAGAGCACCACCACCAGCGTCTGGTAGAGCACCCCGGCGACGGCGGTGCGGACGAAGGCGGGCCCGTCCCACTCGGCGGGGACGGAGGCCGCGTACCCGGCGAAGGCGCCCGCCGTGCCGACGGCGCCGACCGACAGGCCGACCAGTGCGCCGAGCGTGAGCTTGGCGCCGTAGAGCCGGCCGCGTCGCGGGACGGCGGTGAGCGAGGTGCCGATCATGCGGGTGTTGAACTCCTGCCCGATCAGCAGGATGCCGAAGCAGGTCAGCGCCGCCTGGCCGAAGTTGAGGCCGTAGAAGACGCCGACACCTGGGTCGTCGGTGATGTTGTGGTCCTTGCCGCCCAGGGCCGCGCCGACGGCGGCGGTGACGCCCGCGGTGAGCACCAGGGCGAGCAGCGGGGTGATCCAGAGCGACCGGAGCGTGGTGAGCTTGATCCACTCGGCGCGCAGGGCGTTGACGGCAGGGGACCCGGAGGACGTCACGACGGATGTCGCGGCGGACGTCACGGCAGGGTTCGAAGCGTTCACGCGGCGGCCTCCGCACGGTACTCGACGCTGTCGGCCGTCATCCGCATGAACGCTTCCTCCAGGGAGTCCTGCTGCACGGCGATCTCGTACAGCACCACGCCGTTGGCCGCGGCGAGCGCGGCGATCCGCTCGGGTTCGGCGCCGCTCACCTCCCAGGCGCCGCCGGCGACTTCGGTGGCGTCGAGGCCGTGTCCGGGGTCGCGGAGCAGGGCGGCGAGCTTGGTCGGGTCGACGGCGCGGACCCTGATCCGGGTCCGGCCGTGGCGGTCGATGAACTCGGAGGTGGCGGCGTCGGCCAGTAGCCGGCCGCGCCCGATCACCACCAAGTGGTCGGCGGTGAGCGCCATTTCGGTCATCAGATGGGAGGAGACCAGCACCGCCCGGCCCTCGGTGGCCAGATCGCGGAGCAGGGTGCGGATCCAGCGGATGCCCTCCGGGTCCAGACCGTTCACGGGCTCGTCCAGCAGCAGCACCGGCGGGTCGCCGAGCAGTGCGGCGGCAACCCCGAGACGCTGGCGCATGCCGAGCGAGAAGCCCCGGATCCGCCGTCCGGCCGCGTCCGCCAGACCGACCTGGCCGAGCACCTCGTCCACCCGGCGGGCCGGCAGCCCGTTGCTCGCGGTGAGCCAGCGCAGGTGGCCGTGTGCGGTCCGGCCGCCGTGCAGTGCCTGGGCGTCCAGCAGTGCTCCGACCGTCCTCAGCGGGTCGGGCAGTTCGACGTAGGGGCGGCCGTCGACCAGGGCGTGTCCGGCGGTCGGCCGGTCGAGGCCGAGGACCAGGCGCATGGTGGTGCTCTTGCCGGCGCCGTTCGGGCCGAGGAAGCCGGTCACCACGCCGGGTCGCACCTCGAAGGTCAGGTCGTCGACGACGCGTCGGCCGTCGTACTCCTTGGTCAGGCCCTGGATCTCGATCACGGCCCGCTCCCCTCGTCTCGTCGTCTTGGCGGTCTCCGCCGGTGCTCGCTGTGGTCGGCCCCGGGCGGTGGCTCCATTCGACCGGAGCGGGCCGGTGCGGCGGATCCCGCCGGGGCGGGGAGCCGCCTCCCTCCCGGGAGGGAGATCGCGGGCGACCGGCGCGGGAGCCGGGCGCCGGGGGCGGACTGGCAGGATGGCCCAATGTCCAAGATCGCAGTGCTGAAGAGCGCGGTGTCCGTGACCGCGGCGCCGCTGAGTGCGGTGTCCCGACTCTTCGCGCCGCTGGTGGCCGGCGCCACGTACGCACGGATGCTGCACCTGCTGGTGGGGTGGTTCTTCGCGGGCATCGTGCTGATGGTCTATCCGGGGACGTACCACAAGGGCCTCGGCGAGATCCTGATGGCGGCCGTCTCGGTGGACGTCGTGCTGCTCGCGCTGGCCGCGCTCATACCGGCCGCCCGCCGGGCCGAGGGGGTGCAGGCGCGGCTGCTGCTGGTGCCCGACCGCGAGGAGGACATCGCCGCCGAGCCCTCCCGCACCCGGGCCGACCGGCGGCGGACGGCCGGCTGGCTGATCGGGCGGGTCGCGCTGGGTTCGGCGGTAGGGTTCCCGCTGGTCTTCGGGATCACCGGGGCCTTCGACAGGCTGACCGGCCCGGACGCTCTCTGGTACCTCCCGCTCGTACCGTTGGCGGTCCTCGGCTTCGGCTGGTTCCTGGTGTGCGCGGGCCGCCTCCAACTCGCCATGGCGATAAGGCTGCTGGGCCCCTCTCCGGCCGAGCGGCTGGCCGAGGCGGAGCTGCGGGCCGAACGGCTCCTGGAACGCAACCGCTTGGCCCGCGAGCTGCACGACTCGATCGGCCACGCCCTGACGGTGACCGTCCTTCAGGCGGGCGCGGCACGCGAGGTCGGGGACCGGGACTTCGTCGCCAAGGCGCTCGAAGTCATCGAGGAGACCGGCCGGCAGGCCATGGAGGACCTCGAACGCACCCTCGTGCTGCTGCGCGATACCCCGGCCGGGGCGAACGGCGTGGCCACCGAACAGCCCGGGATCGACCAGCTGCCCACACTGTTCGACACCGCCAGGGCGGCCGGCAGCCCGGTGGAGGCGCAGGTCGACGTGAAGCCCGGCATCCTGCCCGGAGTGCTCTCCCGCGAGTCGTACCGGATCGTCCAGGAGGGCGTCACCAACGCCCTCAAGTACGCACCGGGCGAGCCGATCGACATCCGGATCGCCGTGCGGGACGGCCGGTTGGAGCTGCGCTGCGCCAACCGGCTGCCCGGCGCCGGACGTTCAGCGACCGGAGCGGCGCGGCCTCCGGCGGTCGGGGCGGGCAGGAGTACAACGCGCAAGGGCGGAAAGGGACTGCGCGGAATCCGCGAACGCGCCACGCTACTCGGCGGGGAGGCGGAGGCGGGACCTTCGGCGGCGGGCACGGCGGCAGGGGCGGGCACGGCGGCGAGGGTGGGAACGGCAGCGGCGGGCAGGGCAGCAGGGGCCGCAGCGGGGGCGACCGGGCCGATCGAGGAGGGGAGCGGGGAGTGGGTGCTTGCCGTGCGCCTGCCCCTACGCTTGGGCTCGTGACGAACGATCTTGCGATGGCAGGTCCGGCCGGAGGCGCCGCCGGGATGACGGACATCCTGCTCGCCGACGACGAGGAACTGGTCCGGGCCGGTCTGCGGGCCGTCCTGGAGGCGCAGGGGGACCTGCGGGTGGTCGGCGAGGCGTCCGACGGCGCGGAAGCGGTCGCCCTGGCCCGGGCGCTGCGTCCGCACGTCGTGCTGATGGACGTCCGGATGCCCGTGCTGGACGGCCTGGCCGCCACCCGTGAGCTGCTGCGCCCCGGCGCACCGGGTGAGCGCCCGCCGCGGATCCTCGTCGTGACCACCTTCGAGAACGACGACTACGTCTACCAGGCGCTGCGCGCGGGCGCGGACGGCTTCCTGCTGAAGCGCACCCGCCCGGCCGAGATCGCCCAGGCGGTACGGCTGGTGGCGGCGGGCGAGTCGCTGCTGTTCCCGGCCGCGATCCGCCGCCTGGCGGCCGCGCACGGCAACCCGACCGCCCGTGCGGCGATGGAGCGGGCGGCGCTGACCGAGCGCGAGGCGGAGGTGCTGCGGCTGGTCGCGCGCGGCCTCAGCAACGGGGAGATCGCCGAGCGGCTGTTCCTCGGCGTGCAGACCGTGAAGACGCACGTCAGCAGCGTGCTGACGAAGCTGGGCGCGCGGGACCGCACCCAGGCGGTGATCGCGGCGTACGAGTCGGGGTTCGTCGAGCCGGCGGAGTGATCGCGCCGGGGCAGGACCGCGCTGGAGTGATCGCGCCAAAGTGATCGCGCCGGGGGCCGCGCCGGAGTGAGACCGCCGAGGGGCGTCAGGCCGGGTAGGCGTGCGTCTGGGTGGCCTTGACCGAGGCCCAGACCGCGGCGCCGGGCGTCAGCTCCAGCTCGGCGACGGCGGCCGGGGTGAGGTCGGCGGCCATCGGCAGGTCGCCGGCGAGCTCGGCGCGGACCCGGTCGCCGTGCAGTTCCAGCCCGGTGACCTCGGCCTTCCACAGGTTGCGCGCGCTGGTCTGCGGGCGCTCCCGGTACAGCGTCACGGCGGAGGGCGGGAAGGCGACGAAGGCCGGGCCCTCCAGCTCCTCGGCGGTGGCCAGGACCGCCCCGTCCGGGAGCGTGACCCGGGTGCCCTCGGCTCGGCCCTGGTACAGGTTCAGCCCGACCAGCCGGGCGATGTAGTCGGTGCGCGGGTGCCGGGCGACCCCCGCCGGGCTGCCGGACTGCACCTGCCGGCCGTCCTCGATCACCACCAGCCGGTCGGCCAGCACCATGGCGTCCAGCGGGTCGTGTGTCACCAGCACCGCGACCGCCTCGAACTCGGCCAGATGGCGCCGCAGTTGGGACCGTACGTCGAGCCGGGTGCGGGCGTCCAGGGCGGCCAGCGGCTCGTCCAGCAGGAGCAGCCGGGGGCGCACGGCGAGAGCGCGGGCGAGCGCCACCCGCTGGGCCTGGCCGCCCGAGAGCCGGCCGGGACGGGCCGAGGCGTGGTCGGCCAGTCCCATCCGCTGCAGCCAGCCGGCCGCCTCCGCCCGCGCCTCGCGCTTGGGGCGGCCCTGGCAGCGCGGGCCGAACGCGACGTTGTCGAGCGCGCTGAGGTGCGGGAACAGCAGGTAGTCCTGGAACACCACCCCGACCGGACGCTCCTCGGCCGGGGTGTGCACACGCTGCGCCGGGTCCTCCAGGAGGCGGCCGTCCAGGCGCAGATGGCCGCCGGTGAGCGGGAGCAGTCCGGCGAGGGCGCGCAGGGCGGTGGACTTGCCGGCGCCGTTGGGGCCGAGCAGCGCGACCACCTCGCCGCGGGCGGCGGTGAGCGCGAGGTCGAGCGAGAACGCGGCGCGCTCGACCCGCAGGCGGGCGTCCAGGGCGGGGCCGGGGCGGCTGTCGGTGTTCATCGGGGTGGCGTCCAGGTGTCCAGAGTGCCCGGGAGGTCGAGCGGGTCCATCGGGTCCCTCGGGTCCCTCGGGTCCCTCGGGTTCGTTGGGTCCGTTGGGTCCGTTGGGTCCCGGGGAGTGTCGCAGGAGGTGTGCGGGGGAGCGTCCGCAACGGTGTCCGAGGTTGAGCGCGCGGGCGGGGTCACGGCGTCGACAGCCAGCGGTCGCGCAGGCCGACCAGGACGGCGACGGAGACCACCAGCAGCACCAGCGACAGCGCGATCGCCGCCTGCGGGTCGGACTCCATGGCCAGGTAGACGGCCAGCGGCATGGTCTGGGTGCGGCCCGGGAAGTTGCCCGCGAAGGTGATCGTCGCGCCGAACTCACCGAGCGCCCGGGCCCAGGCCAGGACGGCACCGGCGGCGATCCCCGGGGCGATCAGTGGCAGGGTGACCCGCCGGAAGGCGGTCAGCCGGGAGGCGCCCAGGGTCGCGGCCGCCTCCTCGTAGCGGGGGTCGGCGGCCCGCAGCGCGCCCTCGACGCTGATCACCAGGAACGGCATCGCCACGAACGCCTCGGCGATCACGACCCCGGTGGTGGTGAACGGCAGCGTGATGCCGAAGGCCGAGTCCAGCCAGGAGCCGACGATGCCGCGCCGCCCGAGCACCAGCAGCAGTGCCACACCGCCGACCACCGGCGGCAGCACCAGTGGCAGGGTGACCAGCGCCCGGATGATCCGGCGGCCCGGCAGATCCGTGCGGGCGAGCAGCCAGGCCAGCGGGACGCCGAGGACCAGCGACACCGCGGTGGCCGCGGTCGCGCTGACCAGTGACAGGCGCAGCGCGTCCCAGACGGCGGGGCTGGTGAGCTGCTCGGACAGGCCGCTCCAGGGGGCCCGGATCAGCAGACCGACCAGCGGCAGGATCAGGAAGGCCAGTCCGAGCAGCGCCGGGAGCAGCAGGGTGACCGGGACGCGGTGCGTGCGCGGGCGGCGACTTCGCGGGCGCCGCCGCGGCAGGGCCTGCGCGGGTCCTGCCTGCGCGGGTCCTGCCTGCGCGGGCTCCGCCGGGTCGCCGTCGGCGGTACGGGCCGGGTGGTCCTGGTCCGGGTGGTCCTGCTTCGGGTGGTCCTGCTTCGGGCGGTTCGGCCCGGAGCCGGTGGTGCGGTCGCTCACGGCGCCTGGAAGCCCGCTGCGGTCAGCACCTGCTTGGCCTCGGGCGACTGGACGTACGCGACGAAGGCGGCGGCGCCGTCCTTGTTCGGGGCCTTGGCGAGGGCGGCGATCGGGTAGTCGTTCACGGCCTTGGCGGCCTCGGGGAAGTCCACGCCGTCGATCTTCGCGGCATCGGCCTGGACATCGGTCCGGTACACCAGGGACGCGTCGACCTCGCCGAGTTCGACCTTGGTGAGCGCGCCCTTGACGTCCTGCTCCAGGGTGACCGGAGTGAGGTCGAGGCCGGCGGCCTTGAGCGCGGTCTGGGCGGCGGCGCCGCACGGCACCTCCTTTGCGCACAGGGCGACCTTCACGCCGGAGGCGGTGAGGTCCTTGAGGCCCGCGATGTGCTTGGGGTTGCCCTTGGGGACGGCGATGGTGAGCGTGTTCTTGACGAAGGTCGTCGGCTGTCCGCTCGCGCCGCCCGCGTCCGTCACGGTCTTCATGGTGGCCGGGCTGGCGGCGGCGAACACGTCGGCCGGGGCGCCGGAGTTGATGCTGGTGGCGAGGCTGGAGCTGCCGCCGAAGTTGAAGGTGACCTTGGCGCCCGGGTTGGCGGCCTCGAACTTCTTGCCGAGCTCGGTGAAGGTCTCCTTGAGCGAGGCGGCGGCGAAGACGGTGACGGTGCCGGAGGCCTTCGGGACGCCGCTGCCGGCGGCGGAGGCGTCCGGGGAGGTGGCCGAGGAGGCCGTGGAACCGGAGGACTTGCCGCCGTCGCTGCCGCAGGCGGTGACTCCGAGGGTGAGCGCGAGGGCCGCGGCGGCGGCGACGGCAAGCCTGCGGGTGGTGGGCGTGCGGGTGCTCATCGGTGGTTCCCCTCCAGGGTGCGCGCCGGAAGGGGCGCGAGGGACTGGCCGCAGCTGCGGCCATTACGGCGATCATAGTGCCGCATATGCGAGTGATAAATCCCCTGTCGGTTTGCACAGGCAGGAGCCAGTGGGGTCCTCCGGGCTGCTGTGGGATGGCTCGAACGGGTTCGGGGAGCGCTTGGCGGGGGCACTTGGCGGGGTGGTGTCGTGCGGGTGTGAGGCGGGTCGTGCGGATGGGGTGGGCCGTGCGGGTCATGCCGGCGGGGCCGGAAGGGAACGTGCGGAAATTGCGTCGCGCCGTAGGTGGTCGAACGGACAGAGTGGTGGCCGTCCGTACACGCGGCCGGGTTGGTCGCAAGCACTGCCGCGGTCGAACCAAGGGGAGGAGTCCGTCCATGTCCACGCTGCGCGTCACCGCGGAGAAGCTGACCGTTCTGGAGCACCCGAACGCCGATGCCCTGGAGCTCGCGCAGGTCGGCCTCTACCGGGCGGTGGTTGCCAAGGGCAGGTACCGGACCGGAGACCACGCCGTCTACATCCCCGAACAGTCCGTCCTGCCCGATGAGTTGATCGAGGAGCTCGGCCTGACCGGCAAGTTGGCCGGCGCCCGGGCGAACCGGGTGAAGGCGGTACGGCTGCGCGGCGAGCTGTCCCAGGGCATCGTCTGCCGGCCAGCCGCACTCGCCGGCACCGACCTGGCCGCCGCGGCCGAGCGCGGCGAGGACTTCGCCGAACTGCTCGGGGTGGTCAAGTGGCAGCCGCCGGTGCCCACGTCGATGAGCGGCGACGTGGTCAGCGCGCCCGACCTGCTGCCCTGGGTGGACATCGAGAACCTCAAGCGCTACCCCGACGCCTTCGAGCCGGGCGAGCCGGTGGTGCTGACCGAGAAGCTGCACGGCAGCTGCTGCCTGGTCACGTACGTCGCCGCTACCGGTGAGGTGCAGGTGTCGTCCAAGGGCATCGGCGCGCAGGGGCTGGCGCTGGCCGAGGACGAGCGCAACCTCTACTGGCGGGCGGTGCGCGCCTACGGCATCCCGGCGGCCGCCGCCCGGCTGGCGGAGCGCCTCGGGGCCGAGCGGGTCGGCGTCTTCGGCGAGGTCTTCGGCGAGGGCGTGCAGGACCTGAGCTACGGCTCCTCGGCGCGCACCGAGCGGCCCGGCTACGCCGCCTTCGACGTCTCGGCCGTGGTGGACGGGCAGCTGAACTGGTTCTCGGCAGCCGAACTGTTGGACGGCGAGCTGCCGTTGGTGCCGGAGCTGTGGCGGGGGCCGTTCGACCCGGAGACCGTCCTGGGGTTCGCCCGGGGCAAGGAGAGCGTCTCCGGGCGTGAACTGCACCTGCGCGAGGGCGTGGTGGTGCGGCCGGTCACCGAGCGCTGGAGCCCGGTGCTCGGCGGACGGGCGATCGCCAAGGTGGTCAGTGACGCTTACCTGACCCGCAAGGGGGGCACCGAATACGAGTGAGACGGGTCCGGATCCGGCCGGGCAGGTCGGCCCGTCGGTGGGTCCGGGCGCGGCTCCTTTCGGTGCTGACCGCCCGTCGGAAGCGGCGGCGGGCACGCCCCTGTACAGAAGGAGTGCCGATGACCATCGAACTCGTCCCTGTTCGGGCCCCCGGGCTCGCACCCGCCCCCACCTCCGCGATACCCGTCCCGGCGGGGAACCGCCTGGTCGGCTCACTGTTCGACCTCACCCGCCGCCCGCTGCGCAGCTACCTCGCGGCCCGACGCGACCACGGCGACGTGGTGCGCTTCCAGGCCGGGCCGCCCGGGCTGCGCGCCGACTTCTACGGGGTGTTCTCGCCGGAGGGCGTCCGGCAGGTGCTGGCCGTCGAGGCGGCCAACTTCCGCAAGGAGGACCCCTTCTACGACGAGTTGCGGACCAGTGTCGGCAACGGGCTGCTGACCAGCCAGGACGCCGAATACCAGCGCCAACGCCGCATGGTGCAGCCGCTGTTCACCCGGCGCCGGGTGGACGGCTACGCGGACGCGCTCGCACAGGAGGCGCAGTCGCTCGCCGAGCGCTGGCGGGCGGTGCCCGGCGGGGTGGTGGACGCGGCGGAGGAGACGTCCCGGTTCGCCCTGCGGGCGGTCGCGCGGATCCTCTTTGGCGCCGACGTGGAGGAGGCGATAGCGGTGGTGCACCGCAGCTTCCCGGTGCTCGGCGAGTACGTGAAGGAGCGCGGCTACGCCCCGGTCCGCCTCCCGCGCACCTGGCCGACCCCGGCCAACCGGCGCGGTGCCGAGGCCCAGCGGGCGCTGTACGGGGTCTGCGACCGGATCATCGCCGAACGGGCCGCGCGGGGCGGCGGCGACGAGGACGCGGACGACCTGCTCACCCTGCTCGGACGGGCCCGCGACGAGGACGGCGGGCGGCTGGACCCGGCCGAACTTCGCGACCAGGTTCTGGTGTTCCTGCTTGCCGGGCACGAGACCACGGCCACCGCGCTGGCCTTCGCGCTGCACCTGCTGGCGATGCACCCCGAGCAGCGGCGGCTCGCCCGGGAAGAGGCGCGGACCGTCCTGGCGGGGCGGGCGCCGACGGCGGCGGACCTGGAGGCGCTGCCCTACATCACCCGGGTGCTGAAGGAGGCGATGCGGCTCTACCCGTCGGCGGCCCTGGGTGGGCGGCGGGCGGTCGCGGAGACCGTCATCGACGGGTACGTGATCCCGGCCGGGGCGCAGGTCGTGGTCGCGCCGCTGGTCACCCACCGGCACCCGGACCACTGGGCGGACCCGGAGCGCTTCGACCCGGACCGCTTCCTCCCGGAGGCGGAACGGGCCCGGCACCGCTACGCCTGGTTCCCGTTCGGGGGCGGACCGCGGGCCTGCATCGGGCAGCACTTCTCGATGCTGGAGGCGGTGCTGGCGTTGGGGGTGCTGCTGCGGGACTTCGATGTGGAGGCGGTGGACCGGCGGGTGGCGCTCGCCCAGGGGATCACGCTGCGAGCGGCGAGCCCGATGCGGATCCGAGTGACGGCGAGCCGCTGACGGCCGACGGCTGACCGCGTGCGGCCGACAGCCGACAGCCAGCAGCGGACAGATGACAGCCGACAGAGTTCAGCGGACAGATGACAGATGTCAAACTCTGTCATCTGTCCGCTGCCGTTTGTGCGCAGCCCCCGCATGCCGTCCGTCGCGCCGGCCGCCCTCCGGGTACACGACAGGGCTATCGGAACACATCAACCGCTCCCTGCGGGCAGCTTTTCAGATCTTTGTCTGACCGATTCCGGCCCCTCGGTAGCGTCCCACGCACCCCAGGCCGGAAGCGCACATGCGGTTGGCATATGCCATTCGTGTGCAGTCCGCCCGGCCCGGGGCGCCCGGGCGCACCGCGTACCGCCCCCGGGCCCGACCGGTCGACCGGAGGTCCCATGGGCACTCTCAACCATCTCAGCCTCGGCTGGCTGACCCCCGCCCTCTCGTACCTGATGGCCTGCACCGGCGCCGCCCTCGGCCTGCGCTGCACGCTGCGGGGACTGGCCGCGAGCGGTCCGGCCCGGCGGAACTGGCTGATCACGGCCGCCGCCGCGATCGGCTCCGGCATCTGGACCATGCACTTCGTCGCCATGTTCGGCTTCACCGTCGACGGCACCGAGCTGCGCTACAACGTGCCGCTGACCGTCCTCAGCCTCGTGGTCGCGGTGCTGGTCACCGGCCTCGGCCTGACCGTGGTCTGCTACGGCCGGCACCGCGGCCTCTCCCTGCTCTCCGGCGGCGTCACCACCGGTCTCGGCGTCGCCGCGATGCACTACCTGGGCATGGCCGCCCTGCGGATGCACGGGGGCCTGCACTACGACGCCGGGACGGTCGCGCTGTCCGTGCTGATCGCGGTCGGCGCCGCGACCGCCGCGCTCTGGGCCGCTGTCACCATCCGCAACGTGTACACGGCCGCGGCCGCCGCGATGGCCATGGGCCTCGCCGTCAGTTGCATGCACTACACCGGCATGGCCGCCGTCCACGTCCGGCTGGAGCCGACCCGGACCGTTCTCGGCGGGGTCAGCCCGATGGAGTTCGTCTTCCCGCTCGCCGTCGGCCTCGGCTCGTTCCTCTTCCTCGCCTCGGCCTTCGTGGCACTCTCGCCGACCGCCCAGGAGCGGGCCGGCTACCGGGAGGCGGGCGAACTGGCCGTGGAGGAGGTCCCCGCCGCGCCCCCGCAACCCGAGCGCGCGTGGCACGAGCCCACGCCGGCGGCGGCCGGGCGGCGCGACGCCGAGCGGCACGACCGCGCAGCCTGAGCCGAGCCCTCGCACCTTCGCACCGCCCGCTCGCTCCTCGCCCGCTCGCTCCCGGTCCGGCCCCGCCGTCTCCGCCCACCCGGCCTCCGCCCACCCGGCCTCCGCCCTCCCCGCCCGAAAGGCTCCTCACCCATGCGAGAAGACCGCGGTACCGCCCCCGGTACCCGCCGGGGTGCCCATGCCGGGCCGCCCGCCCGTCCGCCGCGCCCCGGCCCGTGGCTGCGCGGGCTGCGTCCCCGGACCGTCCGCGCCCGGATCATCGCCCTGCTGATGGTCCCGGTCGTCTCCGTCATCGCCCTGTGGGGGTTCGCCACCGTTACCACCGCCCAGGGCGTCTGGGGCCTGATGCGCCAGCGCGACGCCCAGCGCACGCTGCTCACGCCGGTCGCGGAGACGGTCGCCGGGCTGCAGGCCGAACGCACCGTCGTCGGCCAGCTGTTGGCCGCCCCAGCGGTCCCATCGGTCCCAGCGGCCCCAGTAGCTCCGGCGCCGACCCCGGCGACCCCGGGGACCCCGGCGACCGCCCCCAGCGCCGCCCGGGAGAGCGCCCTGCGCGAGGCGGCGGCGGCCACCGACCGGGCGCTCGCCCCGCTCTTCCCGGACCCCCGCCGACCCGACCGGGGCTACAACCGCGCCGACGCCCAGGGCCTGGGCGATGAGGCGGCCGTCCGGCTGGACGCCCTCGGCGGTTCGCTCGCGGCCCTGCCCGCACTGCGCGACCGGGTCCTGGCCAGGAGCGTCGGCTGGCCCGAGGCGTACGCGGCGTACGGCGAGGCGGTGGACCGGGCGCTCGCCGCCGCCGGGGCCGTCGTTCCCTTCCAGGAGCGCCAGATGGCCGCCGACGCGCGGGTGCTGCTGGAGCTGGCCCGGTCCCGCGAACTGCTCTCCCGTGAGGACGCGTTGCTGCGCGCCGCCCAGCTGTCGGGCGGGCTCGGCGACGACCAGCTGCGGGAGTTCTCCGGCGCGGCCTTCGCCCGGCGCGAGTTCGAACGGGGCGCCGCCGCCGACCTGCGCTCCGTCGACCGGGCGGAGCTGCTCGCCGTCACCGGGGGTCAGGACCACCGCGAGCTGGCCGGGTACGAGGACAGGATGCGGACGGCCGCCGACGGCCGGTCGGCGGTCGCGGCGGTGCCGGCCGACCGCTGGGCGATGGTCGCGGGCAACGTGGCCGGCGCCCTGCGGGGCGTCGAGGACCGGGCCGGAAGGCTCGCCGCCGAGCGCCAGGACCCTTACGCAATGGGCCTGTTCACCCCGGCCGGGATGGCCGTGCTGCTCGGTCTGGTCGGCGTGGTGGCGTCGCTGGTGATCTCGGTGCAGATCGGGCGCGGGCTGGTCACCGAGCTGATCGGCCTGCGCAACTCGGCACTTGAGCTGGCCGGGCGCAAACTCCCCGCGACCATGAGGAAGTTGCGCGCGGGCGAGGAGGTGGACATCGAGGTCGAGGCGCCCCGGCCGGTGGGGCGGGGCGACGAGATCGGCCAGGTGCACCGGGCGCTGGGGACCGTCCAGCGCGCGGCGGTCACGGCGGCGGTCGAACGGGCCGAGGTGCTCTCCGGAGTCTCCGGGGTGTTCGTCAACCTCGCGCGCCGAAGCCAGGTCCTGGTGCACCGCCAACTCACCCTGCTGGACGCGATGGAGCGCCACACCGACGACCCGTCCGAGCTCGCCGACCTGTTCCGGCTGGACCACCTCACCACCCGGATGCGCCGCCACGCCGAGGGCCTGATCATCCTCTCCGGGGCCGCCCCCGGTCGGGGCTGGCGCCGTCCCGTCCCCCTGGTGGACGTGGTGCGCGCGGCCGTCTCGGAGGTCGAGGAGTACGCCCGGGTCGAGGTCCACCCGCTGCCGCTCGCCGCGGTGGTCGGCCACGCCGTCGCCGACCTCACCCACCTGGTGGCCGAACTGGTCGAGAACGCCACCGGGTTCTCGCCGCCGCACACCCGGGTGCACATCCGGGGTGAACGGGTCGGCAACGGCTTCGCGCTGGAGATCGAGGACCGCGGCCTCGGCATGGGCCCGGAGGTGCTGGCCGCGGCCAACCGCCGGATCTCCGCCGCCGAGCAGACCGACCTCTTCGACAGCGACCGGCTCGGCCTGTTCGTGGTCAGTCGGCTCGCCCGGCGGCAGGACGTCAAGGTCTCGCTGGTCACCTCCGCGTACGGCGGCACCACGGCGGTGGTCCTGCTGTCGACCGCGCTGCTGGCCGACGAGGCGGCGGCGGTGGGGGCCGAGGACGAGCGGTACGGCTTCGAGCCGGTCGCGCCTCCGCCGCCCTCGGCGGCGTCGGGCGGCACGGCGTCGGGCGGCACGGCGTCGGGTGGCACGGCGTCGGGTGGCACGGCGTCGGGTGGCGCGGTGGCGTCTGGTGCCGCCCCGATCGACGCGGTGGGTGCCGCGGCGGTCGGGGCGGGGCCGGTGGAGCCGGTGTTCGCCGATCGGGCGGATCACCGCGCTGTCCCGGAGCGGGAGTTCACCCCGGAGCACGGCCACGCGGAGCGGCCGGTGGGCAGTCCGGGCAGTGGCCCGAGTGGTGGCTCGCCGGGTCTCCCGACCGGCGTCTCGGGGCACCCGGGGCATCCTGGGCGCCGGGATGACCCGGGGCGCCGGGAGCACCCGCAGGACGGGACGGGTGATGGGCTTCCGGCGGCGGGTGGGCCGCCGCCGGAGGGTGGGGCGCTGCTGCCGTTCGGTGTCCGGGGCAGTGCCCCCGGGCCGGTGCGCCGCACCCCCTTCCGGGCCTCCGGTGCCCGGGAGGCCGGTCCGGCTGCGGACGGGCGCGCGGGTGCGGCCGCCCGTCCGCAGTCCGGGCCGCCGCAGCCGTACGGCGTGGAGCCGTACGGTCAGGGCTCCCTCGCGGAGCCGGTACCCGGACCGGCCACGGACGGTTCCGGCTCGGACGGTGTCCGTTCGGGCGGTCACCAACCCGGCCAGGGGCCGGAGGAGTTGCCGCGCCGGACCCGCCAGGCGAGCCTCGCACCGCAACTGCGCGAGGCCCCGGCCCGTCCGCCTGCGCACAGGCGCCGTACGGCTGCCTCTTCCTCCGTCTTCGCCTCCGCCGGGCCGGGTTCCGGCGACGGCTTCGGTGCGGCGGGCCGCAGCCCCGAGGAGGCGCGGGCTGCGATGTCCGCGTTCCAGAACGGATGGGCGCGCGGTCTGCACCCGGAAGACCGGCGGGACGGGCAGCCCGCAGACCCTCCGCAGCCGCCGCGGGCGCACCACCCCCAATCCCCGTCCCGATCCGAAGGAGAGCGTCCGTGATCGCCACCACCCACCGCGCGGGAGCGCTGAACTGGCTCCTGGACGAGCTGGTCCAGCGCGCCCCCGAGCTCCGCTTCGCCGTGATGCTCTCCGCCGACGGCCTGGCCATGGGCACCTCGGCCGGACTGGCGCGGGAGGACGGAGAGCATCTGGCGGCCGTCGCCTCCGGATTCCACAGCCTGGCCAAGGGCGCCGGTCGGCACTTCGGTGCGGGCGAAGTCCGCCAGACCATGGTCGAGTTGGAGGGCGGCTACCTGCTGGTCGCGGCGGCCGGGGAGGGCACCTGCCTCGCCGTGTTCGCCACCTCCCGGGCCGACCTCGGCCTGATCGCCTACGAGATGGCCAGGCTGGTCCGCCGGGTCGGGGAGCATCTGAGCGCCCCGCCGCGGGCGGTGGGCGGCCGGTGAATCCGGTGCCCCGCCCGTACCGGGGGCGACATCCGGAGCACCCGAGGGCAGACCCCGACGGGCAGCCCCGCAACCCGCTCGCCGCCGCCCACCGGGCGCGCTGGTACGACGACGAGGCCGGGCCGATGGTCCGCCCGTACGCGATGACCCGGGGGCGCACCGGGGCCGGGGAGCAGCAGTTCGACCTGATCGCCGTGGTGGTCACCGAGCCGCCCGACCCGACGTTCCTGCCCGGCGTGCCCGAGCCGCCGGTCGGCCCGGAACAGGCGCACATCCTGGCGCTGTGCCGGGGCACCCCGCTGTCCGTGGCCGAGCTGGCCGCCGACCTCGACCTGCCGGTGGGTGTCGTGCGGGTGCTGCTCGGCGATCTGCTGACGGCCGGGCTCATCCGGGTCCGCCGCCCCGTCCCGCCCGCCCTGCTCCCCGACGAGCGCATCCTCCAGGAGGTCATCCGTGGACTCCGCGCACTCTGACCACCCGTCCGCATTGTCCGCCCCGTCCGCACCGTCCGCCCCGCGCGTACCGTCCGGACTGCGCGTGCCGTTCGAACCGTCCGACCCCCTCGGCCTGTCGGATCCGTACGGCGGATCGTATACGTTCGACGGGTCGGATCCGTTCGACGCCGAGGACCCCGACGGCACCGTGCTCGCGCTCAAGATCCTGGTGGCGGGCGGCTTCGGGGTCGGCAAGACGACGCTGGTCGGCGCGGTCAGCGAGATCCGGCCGTTGCGCACCGAGGAGCGGCTGACCGAGGCCGGGCGCGAGGTGGACGACCTGGACGGTGTGGAGCGGAAGACCACCACCACGGTGGCGATGGATTTCGGCCGGATCACCATCCGCGAGGGGCTGGCGGTCTACCTGTTCGGCACCCCCGGGCAGGACCGGTTCTGGTTCCTCTGGGACGAGTTGGCCCAGGGGGCGCTCGGTGCGGTGGTGCTCGCCGACACCCGCCGGCTGACCGACTGCTTCCCGGCCGTCGACTTCTTCGAGCACCGGGGCATCCCGTTCGTGGTCGCGGTGAATCGTTTCGCCGGGACGCGGGAGTTCGGCCCGGAGGACGTTGCCCGCGCGTTGGACCTGGATGCCGGGACGCCCGTGCTGCTGTGCGACGCGCGCCGCCGGGCCTCGGGCAAGGAGGTGCTGATCAACCTGGTCGAGCACGCGGGCCGGGTGCACGCCGCCCGGCTGCTCGCGGACGCCTCGCCGGTGGGCTGAGACGGTGGCGGCGGAGGTGCAGCGGGCGGGCGACGGACAGATGACGGATGACGGCTGACAGATGACAGCTTTCGAAATCTGTCAGCCGTCATCTGTCAGCCGTCGACCGCCGGTTCTGTCGACGGTTCAACCGTGCCTCAGCTGTGCCACTGGAACACGATCCGCGTCCAGGTGGACCCGGGGCATTTGCCCCAGACCGCCCAGGCCTCCGGCCGCGCGCCGATCCACAGGCCGGTGGTGTGCGAGCCGTCGGCGCAGTAGGTGATGGTGCGCAGTCGCCCGGAGTAGACGTTGCAGTAGCCCTCCCAGCGCCAGCCGTAGTTGCCGGTGATGACGCAGTGGTAGGCCTCGGACGTGATGGTGTTCCAGGCCTCGGCGGCCGCGGGGGTGACGGAGCGGGTCCCGGCCGTCGCCGCGGCGGCCGGCAGGGCGGTGGCCCCGAGGGCGGCCGTGGCGGCCAGCCCGAACGTGGCGATCTTCCTGGCGATGCAGCCTCGCACGGTGGTTCTCCTTGCTGAGGGGTTCTCGTCGGGCGGGTGTCCCGGCCGTCGGGATGTCCGCGCGGTCCGAACGCGGATCGCGCGGTCCGCGCGGAGGTGAAGTCCCGCCTCCCGTACGACTGGTGACGTGTTGCACACGAATGACTGCGCACAGTGAGACGACGAACTATGATGTGACCTGTGTCACAAGTAATCCGGTTGGCTCATGGTTCCTGCGGCCAGGACGGACCGGGTTCTCGGAGTGCCGATTTCCGGGGAGAGCGGCATGGCGGATTGCAGCGGTCGGAATGAGGGCGGCGGCGGAGGGGAAAGGGACTTCGGTCCCAACGGGAACGGCGGTCAATCGGCCGAATTCAACCAGGTGTTCACGGATCTGCTGCCCAGACTCCAGCAGGCGGCGGCCTCGCTCGCCGGCGGTCCGGCCGGTGCGGGGGACGTCGTCCACGACGCGTACCTCAGGATCGCCCGTCGGCCGGAGCGCTTCCTCGGCCATCCACAGCCGTACGCCTACGCGTTCACCACGATGGTCAACATCCTGCGCGACCAGTGGCGCCGGGAGCGCCGGCGGGTGTCGATGCCCGAGGTGCCGGAGACCGGCGACATCGGCGAGCGGGACCGGGGGCTGCCCGACCTCCGGGCCGGTGGGATGGCCGAGTTGCAGGCGCGGTGGGAGGTGATGCGGCTGCTCGGCTTCCTGACCGTCAAGCAGGCCCGTGCGGTGGTGCTGGTCGACCTCGACGGCTACAGCGTCGACGAGGCCGCCGAGCTGCTCGGGCTGCACCGCAGCACGCTGGCGGTCACCCGGCGCCGCGCCCACGGTCGGCTGCGCGCCGTCGTCCAGCGGGAGCGCGAGCGCGACGGGGAGCGCGGTCGGGAGCACGATCGGGAACACGCGCGGCAGCGGGAGCGGAGCTGAGGGCGCGGCGGCGGGTGACCGCCGCGCCACCCCGACGCACCGAACCGTCGGCAAGTCGGCTCGGGCGCTGCCCCGGCCCGTACCCTGCGAATCGTGATCACGTACGAGGACGGCGGCCTGCGCGCACTGGCCGAGGACGGCCGCTGGCCCGAGCTGCTCGCCGCCTACCGGCAGGGCCGCGCGGCTGCCGTGGTGGAGGCGGGGGAGGAGACCGCGGCGGCGCTGACGGCTCCGCTCGGCCACCTGATCGCCTACGCGGCGCCGCCCGAGCTGGCCGTCCGGCTGTTCGACCGGGAGGGTGGCGCGGGGACGGCCGCCGGGGTGGCCGATCATGACGCCGGTCCGCTCTGGGAGGTGCTGGCGACCAGGCACTCCTGGCTGCGGCTGGCGCCGCTGCTCGGTCCGGCCCCGGTGCGACGGCTGGTCGCACACACCAGGGCGCTGCTCGGTGAGGACCTCTCGCAGACGGCCGAGCCCGATCCGGAGGGCGTGCCACTGCGTCTGGAGCCGTGGGAGGCGGCGGGCTGGGGCGAGACGGCCCGGGTGCGGGAGTACCTGCCCGGCGGGGGCGCGCGCAGTGCGCTGCTGACCCTGCCGGCCAGCCGGGAGGGCCTGGGCGAGGTGGAACTGCCCCCGGGGGCGCAGCCGGGTGGCCGGCCGGCCGGACCGCGGGTCGCCCGGGCGCTGGCCGGGCTGGGCGCGCTCGCGCCGTGGGCGCAGACGGCCTGCGTCCGCGGCCGGGCCCCGGCGGCGGCCGCCCTGCTGGCCCGCGACCGGCGGGTGGTCGGAGGCTATCTGCCGTTCGCGCTCGCTTACCCGGCGCTGGTGCGGGCCGCAGCCGTGGGACGGTCGCGGGGTTGTGCGCACGGGAGGCTGGGGCTGTGGCGGGCGCTGACGGCGATGGCCGGGGCAGATGGTCAGGGCGGCACGGGCAGTACGGGCAGTACGGACGGTACGGACGGCGCGGATCGTGCGGGCGGGACGGACCGGGACGAGGTGAACGCCCTGGTGGCCCGGATGCGCTGCTTCACCTGGCAGGAACCGTCGGCCGGGCTGCACCATCTGCACATCGCGCTGGAGGACCCGGCCAGTGGGGTGGCCTGGGTGGTCAGCGGCTCGCAGGAGTTGTGACGCGCCGACCGGACCGACGCCGGACTGCTGCTGGACAGCCGTCGGACGGAAAGCCGGACGGAAAAGTCGGACGGAAAGCCGGACCGAAAGCCGGACAGCCACCGGACAGAAAGCCGGACGATAGTCGGGCGGAAAGACGAAACCCTGGTCCGGCGCCGATTCCGGGGGTTGGTGGGAGGCGCCGGACCAGGGAGTGCGGGGGTGCCGCCGGGCTCAGACGCCGACGGGGGAGGTCCCCTGAGGGGTTCCCTGCGGGGTTCCGTGACCGGCTCCGTGGCCGGTTCCCTGGGCGGGGACGTCCTCGGGCGCGTCGGTCGTGGAGCCGTCCGCCGCGCCGGCGGGCCCGGCAGGCGCACCGTGGGCGTGGGCGTCGACCAGCGTCAGCTCGTCGAACGGCAGCTCGCCGGCCAGCACCCGCCGGGCACGTTCGGCGTCGAGCTCGCCGGTCCAGTGCCCGATGAGCACGGTCGCGACGGCGTTGCCCGCGAAGTTGGTGAGCGCGCGGGCCTCCGACATGAAGCGGTCGATGCCGACGATCAGTCCCACGCCGTCCACCAGCGCGGGCTTGTGCGACTGGAGTCCGCCCGCGAGGGTGGCCAGTCCGGCGCCGGTGACCCCGGCCGCGCCCTTGCTCGCGATCACCATGAAGACCAGCAGTGAGAGCTGCTCGCCGAGCGACATCGGCTTGTCCATCGCCTCGGAGATGAAGATCGAGGCCATGGTCAGGTAGATGGCGGTGCCGTCGAGGTTGAAGCTGTAGCCGGTCGGCACGGTGATGCCGACGACGGGGCGGCTGACGCCCAGGTGCTCCATCTTGGCGATCAGGCGGGGCAGCGCGCTCTCGGACGAGGAGGTGGAGAGGATCAGCAGGAACTCGCGGCCGAGGTACTTCAGCAGCGCGAAGACGTTGACCCCGGCGACCAGGCGCAGCAGCGTGCCCAGCACCACGACGACGAACAGCACGCAGGTGACGTAGAAGCCGATCATGATGACGGCCAGGCTCTTCAGCGCGGCGGTGCCGGTGGCGCCGACGACGGCGGCCATCGCCCCGAAGGCGCCGACCGGCGCGACCCACATGATCATCGACATGACCCGGAAGACCAGGCGCTGCACGTGCTCGATCCCGCGCAGCACCGGCGCGCCGGCCGCACCCATCGCCTGCAGCGCGAAGCCGGTGAACAGGGCGACCAGCAGGGTTTGGAGGACCTTGCCCTGGGTGAGGGCGGAGAACAGGGTCTCGGGGATCATCCCGAGCAGGAAGTCGGTGGTCGACTGGGCGCCGCCGGCGGCCGCCTGGGCGTGGCCGGACTTGGCGAGCGCGGCGGTCAGGTGCAGGCCGCCGCCGGGCTCCAGGAGGTTGCCGACGACCATGCCGATGGCCAGCGCGACGGTCGACATGGCGAGGAAGTAGCCGATGGCGAGGCCGCCGACCTTGCCGACCTTCGCGGCCTTGGTCACCGAGCCGATGCCCAGGACGATGGTGCAGAAAATCACCGGGCTGATCATCATCTTGATCAGGTTGACGAAGCCCGTGCCGACCGGCTTCAGCTCCACGGCGAACCCGGGGGCGGCCAGACCGACCACGACGCCCGCGACCACCGCGGCGATCACCGCGATGTAGAGGTAGTGGGTCCGGTCCTTGCGTCTGGGTCCCGCCGCCGGGGCGGCTCCAGCGATCGACATCTGCGGCTCCTTTGCCGTGCACTCCTGGTGGCCCCGGGGGGATGGGCCGCTCCGACTATGGACCCCGAAGTGACGGAGGTCACGTTTGCGTTCATAGAGTTCACGGACGCGGCGGACGGCCCGGACGGCGGGCCCGCGAACGGTGCGGGCCGGGTGGGCCCCAGGGGTGTCCGGGAGTGTGGTGCACACTGGCAGGCATGTCCGAGCGCACCGCCCCCACCGCCCCGCGCCGCCGCTCGCACCGGCCGACGGGCCGCGGAGCCCGGCGGCTGCCTCCGGGTCCACCCCGGCGTCCCGCCCGCCGACTGCCCTGTGGGCTGGCTCGGAGCCTGGTCCGATGCCTGCCCCGGCGCCTGGTCCGCAGTCTGGCCGGGCAACTGTTCGTCGTCCAGGTGGTGATCGTCGCCGCCGTGGTCGCCGGTGGCGCGGTGCTCGCGTACCTCTTCACCGCCGATCGCGCCGAGGACGCCGCCCGCCGCCAGGTCACCGCGGTCGCGCATGCCGTCGCGGACTCGCCGTCCGTCCGGGCCGCGGTCGCCGGTCCGGACCCGACCTCGGTGCTCCAGCCGTACGTGGAGCAGGTGCGGGCGGACACCGGGGTCTCCTTCATCACCGTCATGGACACCGACGGCGTGCGCTGGACCCACCCGCTGCCCGAGCAGATCGGGCGGACCTACCTCGGGCACATCGACTGGGCGCTCGCCGGGCAGACCCGCAGTGAGACGTACACCGGCACGCTCGGCCCGTCCGTGCGGGTGGTCACCCCGGTGTGGGACGACCGGCACCGGGTGGTCGCGCTGGTCAGCGCGGGTCTCACGGTGGAGTCGATCTCCGCGCAGCTGAGCGGCCCGCTGCTCGCCCTGGTCGGCGTGGCGGTGGCCGCGCTCGCGGTCGGTGGCGTCGGCACCTACCTCGCCAACTCCCGGCTGCGGCGGCACACCCACGGGATGGGGCCGGACGAGCTGAGCCACCTCTACGAGTACCACCAGGCCACCCTGCATGCGGTGCGCGAGGGACTGGTGCTGCTGGACCGCTCGCACCGGGTGGTGCTGTGCAACGACGCGGCCCGGGAACTGCTCGGCCTGGCAGGCGAATTGGACGGCCGTCCGGTGGCGGAGCTGGGGTTGCCGGAGGCGCTGGTGGCGGCCGTACTGGGGGAGGAGCCGGTCCGGGACGAGGTGCACCTGACCGCCGAGCGGGTCGTGGTGCTGAACACCTCCACCATCGGCACCGGGCTCGGCCGGGTGGTCGCCCTTCGGGATCACACCGAACTCCAGGCGCTCAGCGGAGAGTTGGACTCGGTTCGCGATTTCACCGAGGCGCTCGGCGCGCAGGCGCACGAGGCCGCCAACCGCCTGCACGCGGTGGTCTCGCTGATCGAACTCGGCCGCCACGAACAGGCGGTGGAGTTCGCCACCGCCGAGCTCGAACTCGCCCAGCAGCTCACCGACCGGGTGGTCGCGGCGGTGAGCGAGCCGGTCCTGGCCGCCCTGCTGCTCGGCAAGGCGGCGCAGGCCGCCGAACGAGGAGTGGAGTTGACCCTCACCGAGGACAGCCGGATCGACGACGGAGTGCTGCCGCCCGGGCTCTCCGCACGGGACCTGATCACCGTGCTCGGCAACCTGATCGACAACGCCGTGGACGCCGCCATCGCCGGTGCGGCCGAGAGCCCCGTCCCGCCGGAGGTCATCGTCACGGCGCGGGTCGCCCGCGGCCGGGACTGCGAAGGACCGGGCCGCAGCGTCCATGGCGACGGGAGCGGCGACGGGAGCGGCGACGGGAGCGGGGAGGGGGACGGCGTCAGCGGTGGTGGTGCGGCGGCGGCCGGTGACTTCCTGCTGCTGCGGGTCGCCGACACCGGTGCGGGCATCGGTCCGGGCGCGGTCGAGGACGTTTTCCGGCGCGGCTGGAGCACCAAGCAGGACGGCCGCGGGCACGGGCTCGGGCTGGCGCTGGTCGCCCAGGCCGCCCGGCGCAACGGCGGCACCGTCGAGGTCGGGCGGGAGCGAGGCGCCGTGCTCACGGTGCGATTGCCGCTGTCCGGACGGCCGGGAGGGGCCGTCGGCGACCAGGGGGAGTCCACCCGGCGGCCGGGGGAGTCCCCCGGTCGCGAGCAGGAAGGGGCACTGGTGTGACCGGTACCGCCGACACCCCCGCCGCGGCGGGCATCTCGGTCCTGGTGGTCGAGGACGACCCGGTGGCCGCCGCCGCGCACACCCTGTACGTCCGGCGCGAGCCCGGATTCCACGCCGTGGGGACCGTCCACAGCTGCGCCGACGCGCTGCGCTTCCTGGACCGGGCCCGCGCCGCCGGCGCGCCCGTCGACCTCACCCTGCTCGACCTCTACCTCCCGGACGGCCACGGGCTCCAGCTCTGCCGCACACTGCGCGCGGCCGGTCACAGCACCGACGTCATCGCGGTGACCTCGGCCCGCGACCTCGCCATGGTCCGGCAGGCGGTCTCCGCGGGTGTCGTGCAGTACCTGCTGAAACCGTTCAGCGCGGCCGCCCTGCACGACCGCCTGGAGCGCTACGCCCGCTACCGCGACAGCCTCGGGCGCACCGGCGAGGCGACCGGGCAGGAGGAGGTCGACCAGGCGTTCGCCCTGCTCCGCACGCCGGAGCGCAGCACCCTGCCCAAGGGGCTGAGCGCGCCCACCCTGGAAACCGTCGCCTCGGTGCTGCGCGAGGCGGCCGCCGGACTGTCGGCCGCGGCCGCGGGCGCCGCCGCCGGGGTCTCGCGGATCACCGCGCGGCGCTACCTGGAGCACCTGGTGGAGACCGGGTGCGCGGTGCGGGAGCCCCAGTACGGGAGTGTCGGGCGGCCGGAGCTCTGCTACCGCTGGAGGGGGCGGGCCTGACGGCCGCCGAGGGTGGGGCGGCATCGGTCGGCGGTCGGCGGTCGGCGTGGGTCGGCGTGGGGCGCGGCCCCGGGCCGTGACCCTTCCGCGCGATGCTCGTTGGATGAACCGGGGGAGGTTCACTCACTTGGGTGGTTCCGTAGGCCTGGGGACGTTCCGCCAGGTCAAGGGCAGTAAAGTTAGGCTAACCTAACTTCCCCTGGGGGTTTCTCGTGTCACTCGCTGCCGTACCCGTCCAGGCCGCCTCCGGAGCCCCGGCCGCCGGTGAAGCCATCCTGCGCCGTCAGCGCGTTCGCGAGTCCGCCGCCAGAACGTACGCCCGCTCCTTCCCGATCGTCCCGGTCCGCGCCCACGGCATGACCGTCGAGGGCGCCGACGGGAGGCGCTACCTCGACTGCCTCTCCGGCGCCGGCACGCTCGCCCTCGGACACAACCACCCGGTGGTGCTGGAGGCGATCCGCCGCACCCTCGACAGCGGTGCCCCGCTGCACCTGCTCGACCTCGCCACCGCGGAGAAGGACGACTTCACCAACGCGCTGTTCGAGAGCCTGCCCGCGGAGTTCGCCGCCCGCGCCCGGGTGCACTTCTGCGGACCGGCCGGGACGGACGCCGTCGAGGCCGCGCTCAAGCTGATGCAGACCGCCACCGGCCGCTCCGGCGCGCTCGCCTTCACCGGCGCGTACCACGGCATGACCGCCGGCGCCCTGGCGCTCACCGGCAACGTCGCCGTCAAGGAGCCGCTGCCGAGCGGCGGCGAAGTCGCCCGGCTGCCCTTCCCCTACAGCTACCGCTGCCCGTTCGGCGTCGGCGGCGACGCGGGCGCCGACCTCGCCGCGACCTATGTGGAGCGACTGCTGGACGACCCCTCGGGCGGCGTGGTCGCGCCGGCCGCGATGATCCTGGAGGCCGTCCAGGGCGAGGGCGGGGTCGTCCCCGCACCCGACGGCTGGCTGCGCGAGATGCGCCGGATCACCGCCGAGCGCGGCATCCCGCTGATCGTCGACGAGGTGCAGACCGGAGTCGGCCGCACCGGCGCGATGTGGGCGATCGAGCACAGCGGCATCGTCCCGGACGCCATGGTCCTCTCCAAGGCCATCGGTGGCAGCCTGCCGCTCGCCGTCGTCGTCTACCGCGAGGACTACGACGGTTGGCGGCCCGGCGCCCACACCGGCACCTTCCGCGGCAACACCCTCGCCATGGCCGCCGGGGCCGCGACGCTGCGCCACGTCGCGGCGAACGGGCTGGCCGAGCGGGCCGCCGCCGTCGGCGAGCGGATGACGGCCCGGCTGCGCGAACTCGCCGTCGAACTACCGGTGATCGGCGACGTGCGCGGCCGGGGGCTGATGCTCGGCGTCGAACTGGTCGACCCGGGGGCCGAGCCCGACGCCTGCGGCGCCCGGCCGGCCGACCCGGCACTCGCGGTGCGGGTCCGGGAGGCCTGCCTGGCGCGGGGTCTGATCGTCGAGCTCGGCGGACGCCACGACGCGGTGCTGCGGCTGCTTCCGCCGCTCACCATCACGGACGAGCAGGTGGCGGCGGTCCTGGAGCGGCTGGCGGAGGCGATCGCGGCGGCCTCCACGAGCGGGCGGCCCGGCGGATCGGCGAGCGGGTCGCCGAGCGGATCGGGGCAGGCGGGGGCAGGCGCGTCCGCGGGCGCGCCGGCGGCTCGGGGCCGGCGGTGAGTGGCCCCGGACCGGACCCCGGAACCGCCCCCGGAACCGACCCCGTCGGGCTCCCCGGGGACGGCGTCGCGACGGATGCCCTGGCGGGCGGCGCCGCCGGGCCGGGCGCGCTCGGACCGCTGCTGGCCACCGTCCTCGACTCCCTGGAGACGGGCACCGCCATGCGTTCCGGACCGCTGCCGGCCGGCAGTCCGGCTGAAATCGCCGCACTCGTCGACGACGCGCTGGCCAGCGACGACGGACCGGGCGCGCTCGCCCGGCTCACCGAACTTCTCGCCTACGGCGCCGCCGACCCCGCCGACCCGGCCTGCGCCGCGCACCTGCACTGCCCGCCGCTCGCCGTCGCCGCCGCGGCGGACCTCGCGGTCAGCGCCCTCAACCCCTCCCAGGACTCCTGGGACCAGGCCCCCGCCGCCACCGCCCTGGAGAGCGCACTGCTCGCCGAGATCGCCGCACTGGTCGGCTACGACCCGGCGCGCGCGGCCGGCGTCTTCACCTCCGGCGGCACCGAGTCCAACCTCATGGGGCTCATGCTGGCGCGCGACCAGAAGCTCGACGGCATCGTGGAGCTGGACGGCATCCCGGCCGGAGTCCGGCCGTGCATCCTCGCCTCCGAGGCCGCGCACTTCTCCGTCCAGCGCGCCGCCGCCCTGCTCGGCCTCGGCGAGCGGGCCGTCATCCCCGTCCCGGTCGACCATGGGCTGCGGATGCGGGAGGACGAACTGGAACGGGCGATGGCCGAGGCCAGTTGGGCGGGCCGGACCCCGATCGCCGTGGTCGCCACCGCCGGCACCACCGACACCGGAGCCGTAGACCCGTTGTCCGCCGCCGCCGACCTCGCCGGCCGCTACGGTGCCTGGCTGCACGTGGACGCCGCGTACGGCGGCGGTGCGCTGCTCTCCGACCGGCTCGCCCCGCTGCTCGACGGCATCGCCCGCGCCGACTCGGTCTCGCTCGACTGGCACAAGCTCGGCTGGCAGCCGGCCGCGGCCGGGGTCTTCCTGGTCCGCCGCGCGGAGACCTACGTCTCGCTCGCCCGCCGCGCCGAGTACCTCAACCCGGTCGACGACGAGCAGGCCGGGTACCCCAGTCTGCTCGGTCGCTCGCTGCGCACCACCCGCCGGGCCGACGCCTTCAAGCTCGCCGTCACCCTGCGCACCCTCGGCCGCGACGGACTGGGCCGGCTGGTCGACGCCTGCCACGACCTCGCCCGCACCGCCGCCGACGCCGTGCGCGCCGACCCGGCGCTCGAACTCCATGCCGAGCCCGTTCTCACCGTCATCCTCTTCCGCTACCGGCCGCCCGGGATGACGGACGAGGCGGCGTTGGACGAGGTGAACGGCCGGCTGCGACGCCTGCTGCTGCGCACCGGCCGGGCGGTGGTCGGCCGCACCGAACTCCCGGGCGACGGCCCGGGCCGGGTCCGGCTGAAGCTCACACTGCTGAACCCCCACGCCACGGTGGGGGAGGTCGGCGCGCTGCTGCGGGAGGTGGTGGGCGCCGGGCGCAAGGTGGCGGGCGAGCGGGCGGGGTAGGGCGGACGGCTCGGGGCGGGCCGGGCGCTCCGGGCGGGTCGGCCTTCCGGTCGGCCGGGGGTTCCGGGCTGGCAGGGCCCGGAGTTCCGGGCGGGCTGGGCCTCGGGATCAGCCGCCCAGGAGGATCGACCGGGTGAGCTCCCAAGTGTCGGGGTCGGCGGCGACCAGGAGACCGTCCTCGCAGCCGGGAGCCTCCGGGCGGTACGGGGTGCCGTCCGGGCGGGCGGAAACGCCGCCGGCCTCGGTGACCAGGAGCGAGCCGGGGGCGTGGTCCCAGGGAAGGGTGCGCCAGTAGAGGATGAAGTCGAAGCGGCCCTCGACGACGTCCGGGTACTCGATCCCGGCGGCGTGCCGGCCGGGGGAGATCTCGCTGAAGGACGCGATGTTGTCCTGGAGCCGGCGGCGGTGCTCGGCGTCGAGGTAGCGGCTCTTCACCGAGCCGCGCAGCTTCGCGACGTCCTGGGGTGCCGGTGGACGGGTCAGGCGCTCGCCGTCGCGCCAGGCGCCGGAGCCCAGTTCGGCGCAGTAGGCGGTGGCGGTGGCGGGCTGCCAGATCCAGGAGGCGACGGTCCGGCCGGAGCGGACCAGGGA
The DNA here is from genome assembly GCF_053611565.1 of Kitasatospora sp. NPDC054795. Taxonomy (NCBI): domain Bacteria; kingdom Bacillati; phylum Actinomycetota; class Actinomycetes; order Kitasatosporales; family Streptomycetaceae; genus Kitasatospora; species Kitasatospora sp. NPDC054795. The sequence goes on along the minus strand of NZ_JBSHAP010000001.1, from coordinate 36,465 downwards.
GCACATCACGGCGTACTCGGGTCTACCGGCGACGAAGTTGGCGGTGCCGTCCACCGGGTCGACCAGCCAGACGGCGGGCTCGTCGCGAAGGGCCAGGGCGAGCGACGGATCGGCGGAGACCGCCTCCTCGCCGACCACGGGGACGGGCAGCAGCTCGTGGAGTCGGCGGGCGATGATCGTCTCGGCCTCGCGGTCGGCGACCGTCACGACCTCGCCAGGGGCCTTCTCCATCACCTCGCCGGCGGCCAGCGCCCGGAAGCGCGGCTCCACCGCCTCGGCCGACGCCTCGGCGAGTATCTCCGCCACCTTCTCCATCAGCACGTTCGCGCTCCCTTCGCTGCCTACCACTCTCCCACGAGTGGAGGAACGGGGACGGCGGCGGACCGGGGGGCGGACAGCCGTCGGCCGGCGGTCGACGGGCGGGAGGCGACGGGCGACAGTTCACGACTGACAACTGACAGCTGACAGATTTCGAAATCTGTCAGCTGTCAGTTGTCGGCTGTTATCCGTCGGCGGTCGGCTCCCGTCACCCGTCCTTTGTCCTCCGTCACCCCTCCGCCGGGCCCGGTCCATCGCCGCCCAGGTAGTGAAAGCCCGGGCGAGGGTGCATCAGGAACTCGTGGTGCGAGATGTTCCACGCGTACGCGTCCGCCATCGCGAACAGCACGCGGTCGCCCGTCCGCAGGCCGTCCGTGCCCTCGGCCGCGTGGGCGAGGACGTCCTTCGGGGTGCAGAGCTGTCCGGACAGGGTGGCGCGGCCGCCGGTGACGGCCGGGCGCGGCCGGGGGTGCGGCCAGGCGTCCACCGGGAGCACCGCGAAGGGCTGGGAGTGCCCCCGGGTCGCGGGCGTGCGCAGGTGGTGGGTGCCGCCGCGGACCACCGCGAAGTCCTCGCCGTGGCTCGCCTGCACGTCCAGGACCTCGGTCGCGTACCAGCCGCAGCAGGCGGTCAGCGCCCGGCCGGGCTCGATCCGCAGGGTCAGCCCGGGGTGGGCGTCGAGCAGCTCGGCCAGGCCATCGCCGAAGGCCGTCCGGTCGAAGCGGGAAGAGGGGTCCGCGTAGTCCACGGCCATTCCGCCGCCGATGTTGACCTCCGCCAGTGGGAAGCCGTGCCGCTCGGCCAGTGCGGTCGACCGGGCGACGATCCGCGCCGCGACCGACAGCTGCTTCGCCGCCGGGAGCCCGCTGGCCAGGTGGGCGTGCACGCCGCGCAGCCGCAGCCGGCGCGCCGACGGACTGCCGCCGGTGAGCAGCCGGACGCACTCCTCGGCCCGGTCCGGGGCCAGCTCGAACGGTGTCGGACGGCCGCCCATCGCGAGCGGCACCGCGTCGAGCGCTGCCCTCTCGACCGCGAGGTTGACCCGCAGCAGCACGTCCACGACCGCGCCGGGCCGGTCCGCGAGGACGGCGGCCAGCCGGTGCAGCTCCTGCTCGCTCTCGACGTGCCAGCGGTGCCGCCCCCGGTGTTGATGCCGAGGGTGACCGGGGAGGCCAACGGGTTGCGGGTCACGCCCCGGGCGACCGCCCCGGCGACGCCGAGCGCGGCCCCGACCGCCAGTCCGATGAGCGTGCGCGGGACCCGAAGGCCCGTCACCACGTCGGCGTCACCGCCGTGGGCGGCACCGGTGAGGGCGTCGAGCACGGTGGAGAGCGGAATGGAACGGGAGCCCAGCGCAAGGCTCAGGGCGGCACACAGCACGAGCGCATACACGCCGGCGAACAGCAGTAGGGGCTGCCGGATCACCGGAGAACGAGGCGCCGCCGGGGCCGTGGGGGTCGGGTGACGTGAGGCGTTGTAAGGTGAGCCTCACCTTAATCGATCACGCGGAATCGATCTCGGGAGTGCCGATGGTTCCCGGAACACCCATGCCCGTCGCGCCCTCGGTGCGTGCCGGGGCCCCGGCGCTCGTCGCCGACTACCGGCGGCTGGTGGAGCTCTGCCCGGTACTGGAGCTGCGCCTCCTGGACAGCGGCGAGCCCGACCCGCGCGCCGCTGACGGCTGGTACTCCGGAGCCCAACTCGCCGCCGACGAAGGCGCGCTGGCCGCCGTCCTGGCCGGCGCGGAGGCCCGCATCGCGGACGAGCACGGCAGCGCCCCGCGACCGCACGTCACCGCCTCCCGGCTGCTCCACCACTACGCCTGGTCGGCCTGCCTGCTGATCGCCGGCCCGTGGCACCTCTCCCGCCGAGTGCCGGCCGTCGACCCCACCGACCTCTGGCTGCACGCCCCCACCGGTGCGCTCGCCCTGCGCCCGCGCGGCCACGTCGCCATGCCCGGCCACGTCACCATGCCCGGCTACGTCACCATGCCCGGCTACGTCACCATGCCCGGCCACGTCACCATGCCCGGCGACGACGAACTGCGCGCCGAACTGCGGGCCGCCGTGGTCGCGCACCTCGGGCCGGTGCTCGCCGCGTTCGCCGGGCCCACCCGGCGCCGCGACCGCGCCCTCTGGGGCATGGTGACTGACGATCTGGCCTCCGCCCTCTGGCACCTCGGCCGGATGCTCGGCGAGGAGGATGCCTCCGTGGCCGCCGCCGAGGCCGTCCTGCCCGGTGGCACCCTGCCGCTCCCCGGCGGCGCCGACTTCCGCCGCCTGCACACCCCCGACGGGCGCGCCCACCACACCCGCACCCGGCTCGGCTGCTGCCTCTACTACGCGGTCGGGCCCGCGGCGACCGCCTGCCTGACCTGCCCCCGGACCTCCGACGAGGAACGCCTGCGGCGACTCTGACGGCCTGTCCGCGAACCCGCCGCACCGCGGGGTTCGCTGTCAGTGGCATGGGCTATGGTCGCCGGCATGATCGATTCCACCGTGCGGGTCCGGATCGCCCGCCCCTCGCGCGACCTCGCGGCGGCCGAGCGCTTCTACGTCGGCGGCCTCGGCCTCGCCGTGCTGTGGCGCAGCACCGAGCGGGTGTCCGGGAAGCACGACCTGCTGATGGTCGGCCCGTCCGGTGGCAGCTGGCACTTCGAGCTGACGCACGACCCGGAGCGGCCGCTGGAGCCCACCCCGACGGTGGACGACCTGTTCGTCGTCTACCTCGGCGCCCCGGTGGACGAGGCCCTGGTCGCCCGGCTGGAGGAGGCCGGCGGTACCCGGGTCGAGTCCCACAACCCGTACTGGGACGAGTACGGCGTGACGGTGGCCGACCCGGACGGCTACCGGCTGGTGCTCTGCTCCCGCACCTGGGGCGCCTGAGCGTCCGGCGCCAGGGGCACCGGGCCGACCGTAGCCGTCGGGCCCTCCTCGCGCGGTGCGGGAGGGGGCGTCCGTCCCGCGGCCCCGCCCGGCATCACCGCCACGCCCCGGTCCAGGTCCACGCCCAGGTGCGGCGGCCCGCCGGCCTGCGCGTCGTCCCGCAGCACGAGCTGCTCCCGCTTCTGCTCGATCTGCACCTGCTTGCCCGGACTGAACAGGGCGTGCAGCTCGTCCAGCCCGCCGGCGCCCATCCCGGCCCCGGGCCCGCGGCGCCGCGGGCGCGACGAGGACTCGTCCTGAACCTGCCACGCCGCCAGCAGTACCATCCCCAGCACCGCCACGACCGCCGCCGCCACACCCACGATCCACCCCATGCCAGCTCAACGCGGCCGCGGGGCCGTCGCGTTCCCGAGGCTGGGCCGGGCTGAGCTGAGCTGAGCTGGGCCGGGCCGGGCCGGGTTCAGGACGCGGGCGCGCCGTGGGCGCAGCGCGGGCGCAGTGTGGCGAAAACCGCATGGGCGGGCGACGGGCCCACCGGATACGCTGCCGGACGAACCGGAAGGAGCGCCCTGACCATGCCCGTGCGCGGAACCCTCGTGGACATTCCGACGGCGGACGGCATCGCCGACGCCTACCTCGCCCACCCCGACGACGGCCGGGCCCACCCGGGTGTCATCCTCTACATGGACGCCTTCGGGCTCCGACCACACCTTGAGCGCATGGCCGACCGGCTGGCCGCAGCCGGGTACACCGTGCTCGTCCCCAACGCCTTCTACCGGGCGGGGCGCGCGCCGGTCGTCGAACTGCCGGAACTCATCGACCTGGACCAGGCCGACGAACTCTTCGCCCGGATCGTCCCGCTGCTCGGCACGCTCACCCCGGAGGCGACCGCGCGCGACGCGGACGCGTATCTGCGCTGGCTCGGCGAGTCCCCGCTGGTCCAGGACGGCCCGGTCGGCCTGACCGGCTACTGCCGCGGAGCCCTGCTGGCGCTGCGCACGGCCGCCAGCCACCCGGACCGGATCGCCGTCGCGGCCGGATTCCACGGCGGCAGCCTCGCCACCGACAGCCCGGACAGCCCGCACCTGGGCGCCGACCGGATCACCGCCGAGCTGTACTTCGGCCACGCGGACGACGACCCCTCACTGCCGCCCGAGCAGATCGACCGGCTCGCCGCGGCCCTCACCGCCGCCGGCGTCCGGTACCGGGCCGAGGTCTACGCCGGCGCCCCGCACGGCTACACCCAGGCCGACACCAGCCGCTACGACGCCGCGGCCGCCGAGCGGCACTGGGAGGCGCTGCTCGGACTGCTGAAGCGGGTCCTGCCGGCCTGAGGCCGTACCTGTTGACCGGGCGCCCGTTCGACCATGCACCGGTCCGCTCGGGTCCGCTCGGGTCCGCTCGGGTCCGCTCGGGTCCGCTCGGGTCCGCTCGGGTCCGCACAGGTCTGCGCGAGTCCGCACCGGTCCGCGCGGGTCGGTGCGAGTCCACACAGGTCCGCGCGGGTCCGCGCGGGCCATCGGAACCGGCCCCGGGGGAGGGGCCGGACCACGATCCAGGGGGACGGCACATGAACGCCAGCCAGGGCGAGCGGGCGAAGCCCGCCGGGCCGGATCTGCGGAGCGTCCACGAGGCCGTCGCGCGGGCGCTCGGCGAGCACCTGCCCGGCGGAGTGCGTAGCGGTGAACTGGACCGCACCGGAAGGGCGTTGCGCTGGGTGGAGGCCGGTCGGGGCGGTGTCGCACCGATGGTCCTGATCGCGGGCTGCGGCACCACGGCGCTCGGCTGGTCGGCCGTCCTGCCCGAACTCGCCCGGTACGGGCGGGTCGTGGCGTACGACCGGGCGGGGCTGGGCGCCAGCGAGCCCGGTCGGGCCGCCGCCCCGACGCTGGACGGCCAGATCGCCGACCTGGCCGCCCTCGTTCAGCACCTGGAAGCTGGACCGGCGCTCCTGATCGGGCACAGCTGGGGCGGCCAGCTGGCCCAACTCCTCGCCTGGCAGCGGCCGGAGCTGGTGGCCGGGCTGGTCCTGGTGGACCCGGCGCACGAGGAGTTCCAGCCACGGTCCATCCGGGTCGCCGAGGCGGTGCTGAACCGGCTGTGGCTGTACCGGGCGGGATCGGCGCCGACGGCATCGGCACTGGCGTCCCTCGATGAACCGGCGTCGCTCGACGCGGAGCTGCCGCTCGATCGGGCGACGCCGCTCGACCGGGCCGAGGCGGCCGTGATCGCGCACCGGCACCAGCGGCGGGCCGTCCTCGCCGAGCAGCGGCTGACCTCCGTCGCCGTTCCGGAGATCCGGCGACGCCGCTCCACCGCGCGACCGTTCGAGATGCCGGTGACGGTCCTGAGCGCGACCCGGGGACTCCCCGGTGCGATGCGTGTCCGCTGGACCGCCCTGCAGGCGGGCGTCGCGAGGAACGCCGTCCGGGGAACCCACAGCACGGTCCACGGTGCCGGTCATGCCATCCAGGCCGACCGGCCCCGGGCGGTCGTCGCGGCCGTCCGAGAGGTTTCGGATCATGCCCGATACTTCCTCATGGACTGATGATTCGTGCTCAATTCCTGTCCGGACCTGATCAACTGGGCCTGTAACCCGCTCTGGCACACTGTGTGCCGATGACCCGTCGGGGCGGGGCACGGAACACGGGGGGAGCAGGGGTATGAGCGGGGCGGGCACCGTGCTCGGCGGGCGGTACGAGCTGGTCGAGAAGATCGGCGGCGGCGCGATGGGTTCGGTCTGGAGGGCCGAGGACACCGTGCTGGCACGCCGGGTCGCGGTCAAGATCCTGCGCTCGGAGCTGCTGGAGGACGACACCTCCGCCCAGCGATTCCGCCGCGAGGCCCAGCTCGTCGCCGCGGTCGACCACCCCGGCGTGGTGGGCGTCCACGACTACGGCGAGAGCGGCGGGGACGGCGAGGAACGCTGCGCCTACATCGTCATGGAGCTGATCGACGGCCGTCCGCTGGACAGGGTGCTCAAGGACACCGGCCCGATGACCGTCGAGCGCACCCTCGACCTGGTGGCCGGCGCCCTGGACGCGCTGCACGCCGCGCACCGGCGGGAGATCGTGCACCGGGACATCAAGCCGTCCAACCTGATGGTGCGCGTCGACGGGCGGGTGGCCATCACCGACTTCGGCATCGCCCGGGCGCTCGCCAGCACCAAGCTCACCGCCCCGTTCGCGATCATCGGCACCGCGCTCTACATGTCCCCGGAGCAGGCCGAGGGCGCGAACCTCGGACCGGCCACCGACCTCTACTCGATCGGCGTGGTCTGCTACGAGCTGCTGGTCGGCGCGCCGCCGTACTCCGGTGACGGGCCGCTCCAGATCGCGCTCAAGCACGTCAACCAGCCGGTGCCGGAACTGCCGGACACCTTCCCGGTGTCGGTGCGGGCGCTGGTGGCCAGGGCGCTCGCCAAGAAGCCCGAGGAACGGTACGCGGACGCCGCCGCGATGGCGGCGGCGGCCCGAGCGGCCCGTGCGGCACTCGTGAGGGGCGGCGGCGCGGGCGGCGCGCAGGCACTCGGGAAGGCGGGCCCCGAGGACAGCGGGACCATCCCGCTCGGGGCCGGCGTGGGCTCGGCGGACAAGAACGGTGCGGCGGCCGATGGCGGTGCGGGGGCCAAGGGCGGTGCGGCGGGCAAGGGCGGTGCTGTCGAACTGATCAAGGGCGGCGCCGGGGCGGACCCGGCCGACGCGGGGGCCGTGGTGGTCCCCGCCGCGGGCGGTGCCCCGGCGGCGGACGAGGTCGCGAAGGTGGAACCGCACGCTCCCACCGAGCCCGGCCGCAAGCGGTCGCGGCGCGCCCTGCTGGTGCCCATCGTCATCCCCGTCGTTATCTCGATGGGCACGGCGACCGTGCTGCTGGTCGACCGCGGGGCGGGCGGCTCCGACGCGGTCCTGCCGCCCGGCACCCAGCCGACCGTGGTGGTCACCGTGCCGGTGAACCCGGGCACCGCCACCGCGGCGCCCGCGACCACCACCGCGCCGGTCACCTCGGTGCCGACCGACACCCCGGCGGCCACCCCGGGCCCCGACCAGTCGGCACCCGCCGCCGGCCAGGGCCAGCCGCAGGCCCCGGTGCCCCCGGTGCCGGCCGCCGGACAGAGCGGCAGCGGCGGTGCGGGCGGTTCGAGCGGCGGCCGGACCGGTGGTACGGGCGCGGGTACGGGTACGGCTGCGGGCGGATCACCGGCCGATCAGGCGAACAAGCCCGGCGGTGGCAACCCGCCCAACCCGCCCGCCGACCAGAACCCGCAGCCCCCGGCCCAGACCACGAGCGGCACCGGCAACACCCCGTCAGGTGCGAACAGGCCGCCGTCCTGCGGCGGCAACAGCTGGAGCACCATCGTCAGCGTGAAGGACGGCCGCACGATCGGGATGCGCGACGACAACCTGAGCGGGGACAACCCGATCCTGGTCGGCGGTCACTCGCAGTACGGCTGGGTGCGCTCGACCAATCCCGGCTCGTGGATCCTCTTCAACGCCTGCAACAACGGCGGCCCGCAGCTGGTCCAGACGATGGACGGGAAGGTCGTGCTGAGCAACGGGTTCAGCTTCCTCACCAACTGGACGGTTCGCAGTGGAAGTTCGGCCGGATCGTACACGCTCGGCGACTACCAGAACCAGAGCTGCATGACCAACAACGGCCCCGGCAGCGCGGTCACCATGGTCGCCTGCACCGCCGGCAACGCCGCCCAGGAGTGGCGGCTCCAGTGACGACCCCGGTCGGCCCGGGCTGGTAGCAGCCCCCCTTCCGGCGGGCAAGGGGGGTCGTGTGGCGGAACCTCGCCACCCGGGTGTCAAGGGACCGTATGGAGTCTTCTACACACATGTAAAAGTCGATCGACGGTCCGCCTGTCAGGTGCTCCGGGCCGGCGTTCGGTGAGCGAGTGCCCGTAGGCGCAGGCGATCGGCCGTCACCCTGCTCGAAGCCCTTGGTGGGATGTGGTGAATTGCCCCGATTCGCCTGCCGATTGGACGCTCTTTACCCAATGGCGAGACCTGGCCAATCAATGAAGCAGACCTGTCAATTCATCTGCTGGATTGTCATGCTTCTGGTCACCCCCTGGCGGTAGCCCCACCCCCACCCCTTGGTGGCGAGCCGCTCGACTGCACGGGGTTCCCGCACGTCAGCACCCGTTCCGCCCCACAGGGCCGACCCGGCCCCGGGACGCGGTGCGACCGCGCCCTGACGCGGTTTCCCGGAAGGACTCGTTCGTGAAGCGTAAGCTCGCAGCCGTCGCCGTGCTCTCGGCCACGGCCCTGTTGACCGGTGTGATCCAGGTGAGCACCGCTGCCCAGGCCGCTCCCACCCCCTCGCTGCAGGCGCAGGCCGCCCAGCAGCACGCGACCGCGCTCAAGCTGGCGACCGGTCAGGCCGGCCCGCTGGCCGCGGCGCTCAAGCTCGGCGACAAGGAGCAACTGGTCGCCAAGGACGCCGCGGTGGACAAGGACGGCACCCGCCACCTGCGCTTCGAGCGCATCTACGCCGGCCTGCCGGTGATCGGTGGAGACCTGGTCGTCCACCAGAAGGCCGACGGTTCGGTGAAGTCGGTCGACAAGGCGGTCGCCGCACGGATCGCGCTGCCGAGCCTGACCCCGAAGATCGCCGCCGACCAGGCCGTCGCCCAGGTCACCGCGGGAGTCAAGGCCACCGTCGGGGTGAGCGCCGATGCCGACGAGTCGCCGCTCACCGAGGTCCACCGCGCCGGTCAGGCCGAGCTGGTGGTCTGGGCCACCGACGGCACCCCGCGCCTGGCGTACCGCACCACGGTCGAGGGCCAGCGCGCCGACGGCACCCCGAGCCGCCAGATCCTCGTCACCGACGCCGCCGACGGTCGGGTCCTCGCCACGCACGAGACGATCGAGACCGCGGCCGGCACCGGCAACGGTGTCTTCGTCGGGCAGGTCCCGCTGACCACCACCCAGAGCGGTTCGAGCTACTCGCTCAAGGACGCGAGCCGCGGCGACCAGTCCACCAGTGACCTCAACGGTGGCACCGACGGAACCGGCTCGCTGTTCGCCAACAGCAGCAACAGCTTCGGCGACGGAACCGTCAACAGCCGCGAATCCGCCGCCGTGGACGCCCAGTTCGGCGCCGCCACCACCTGGGACTTCTACAAGAACACCTTCGGCCGCAGCGGCATCCGCAACGACGGCGTCGGTGCCCTGAGCCGGGTGCACTACGGCTCCAACTACGTCAACGCCTTCTGGGACGACAGCTGCTTCTGCATGTCGTACGGCGACGGCAACAACGACACCGCGCCGCTCACCGAGATCGACGTGGCCGGGCACGAGATGAGCCACGGCGTCACCGCCGCGACCGCCAACCTCAACTACTCCGGTGAGTCCGGCGGCCTCAACGAGGCCACCTCGGACATCATGGGCACGATGGTCGAGTGGTACGCCAACCTGCCCTCCAACCCGCCGAACTACTGGATCGGCGAGCTGATCAACCTGCGCGGCGACGGCAGCCCGCTGCGCTACATGGACCAGCCGAGCAAGGACGGCGCCTCGGCGGACTACTGGGACGCGAACGTCGGCAACCTGGACGTGCACTACTCGTCCGGGGTGGCGAACCACTTCTTCTACCTGCTGTCCGAGGGCAGCGGCGCGAAGACGGTCAACGGGTTCAGCTACAACAGCCCGACGTACGACAACTCCACGCTCGCCGGCATCGGGCGGGACAAGGCCGCGCAGATCTGGTACCGCGCGCTGACCACCTACTTCACCTCCACCACCGACTACGCGGGCGCCCGGGCGGGCACCCTCAGCGCGGCGGCGGACCTGTACGGATCGGGCAGCGCGGAGTACAACGCCGTCGCCGCCACCTGGACGGCCGTCAACGTCAACTGAGCCGAGTCCGGCGCCGGTTCCGGTGAGACCTCGGGCTTGAGTCGAGCCCGGAACCGGGGCGGAACCGGGCCGGCCCGGGCCTGGACCGATCAGGCCCGGGCCCGGGAAGGAGTCGAGGCCCCGCCGGGCCGTGGGTGCCGGCCGGCGGGGGAGTACGGCGGGAGCGACGGTGAGCGGACCACCGTCGCGCCCGCTGTATGGCGCCTGACGATACGTCAATTTTCCTTCTCGTGCAGCTTTGGAAGGGGTTCGCGGCACGGCCGGTGGCGGGCGGCGGGGCGCGGGGCGCGAAGTAGCACCTCCACCGGGCCTCCGTACACCCAGAAAACTCGACCATCGCGGTGGTAGTGGACAACCCCCGGGAGCGGCAGTGCACTTGGTTCCGGGGCGAACCCCGGGTCCGTAGCGTCCCCGGCATGACGCTACTGAAGCAAAACCCGCCGAGCGCCGTCCGATGGCGCGGCCTGCTGGTCTACCTGGTGCTCGCCTACGCCGGGATGTGGGTGGCCATGACACCACTGCTCGCCGGCGGCTACCGGCGCGCCGACGCCCGCGAGGAGGTCGGCGCCCTGGAACAACTCTGCATCGGGGCCGCCATGCTGGCCCCGGCACTGGCGGCCCTGCTCGTGGTCCGCTTCGTCGAGCGCGGCGGCGGGGTGCGGGAGGCGCTCGCGCTGCGGTGGCCCCGGCCGCGGGCCCGCGCGGTCCGGGCCTGTCTGCTGCCGCTCGGGGTGCTCGGCGGACTGACGGCCGCGACGCTGGTGCTCGGTGCGGTGGCGGGCGGCTACCCGTTCGCCGGCTTCGGATCGCTGGACGCGGGGCGGATCGGATCGTGGGCGCTCCAGGGCTCGATCGGGATGCTGCTGTCGCTGCCGCTGTTCTTCGGTGAGGAGATCGGTTGGCAGGGCTTCCTCTTCCCCCGGTTGCTGCGACTCGGCCGGGGCGGGGGTCGGGGCGACGGCCGGGGTGAGGGCGGAGGCGGAGGCGATGGCGGTACGGCGGCCTTGGTCCGGGCGTACGTGCTCACCGGAACGGCCTTCGCACTCTGGCACCTGCCGACGCTGCTGATGGGCGGCCAGTACCCGGGGCGGCCCTGGTACCTGGCGGTGCCCGCGCTGACGGTGAGCTGTGTGCTCGTCCTGCCGGTCTTCACCTGGCTGAGGCTGCGCTCGGGTTCGGTGGTCCCGGCGGTGCTGGCGCACGCCTTCGCGAGCAGCATGAGCGTGTCGATGGTGCGGGAGTTCGCCGCCCCGGGCGCCGAGCTGGACCCGCTCACCATGTCGCTGGCCGGCTGGCCCGGCTGGATCGTCCTCGGCGGGTTCGTGGCCTTCCTCGCGTGCACCGGGCGGCTGCGGCCGGGGCGGTACGGGCAGTGGTGACCGCCCGGGCGGCGGGCGGATGACGGGCGACGAATGATGGGTGACGGATAACGGGTGACAGATTTCATCATCTGTTATCTGTCGTCAGACATCTGTCGTCCGTCACCCGCCCGCCGGCGCCAGGTCCCTGCGGATCTCGTCCAGGATCAGCCCGGCGCCGGTGTAGCCGATGCCGAGCATCCACAGGCTGTCGTCCACGCCGAACACCCGCCCGCTGCGTACGGCGTCCAGGCCCTTCCAGAGTGCGCCCTCGGTGATCCTTCCCCGGTCCGACTTGGCCGCGTCCCCGTACACGGAATAGAAGATGACGTCGGCCGCCGCCTGGTCCACCTGCTCGGGGCTGATCTCCATCGAGAAGCCGGGCTTGTCCTGGTTGGCGGGCCGGCCGAGCCCGAGGTCCTTGAACAGCGAGCCGACGAAGGTGTCGTTGAGGTAGAGCCTGGTCGGCGCGCCCGCCAGGAAGCGGGCCATCTCGACCCGGATGGCCGCCGCCCTGGCCGGTCCGCCGAGTGCGGTCACGAGGTCCCGCAGCCTGGTCCGGTACGCCGCGTCCGCGGCCTCGGCCTCGGTCCGACGGCCCAGTGCCTCGGCGTGCAGCCGGACATTCTCCTTCCAGGTCGGGCCGGTGGTCCTGGAGAGCACCGTCGGCGCGATCTTCGAGAGCTCGTCGTAGCGCTTGTCGTCGCGGACCTGGTTGCTCAGGATGAGGTCCGGCCGCAGTGCCGCGATCGTCTCCAGGCCGGGCTGGCCGATTGCCCCGACGGGCTTCGTCCCGGACAGCCGCTCCGCCGGCAGGTAGGCGGGGAAGGGGGCGCCCGCGGTGACGGTGGTGGCGCCGACCGGGCTGAGGCCGAGGGTGACCACCGAGTCCAGCGCGTCGGTGTCCAGGACCACCACCCGGCTCGCCCGCGCCGGCACGGTGCTCTCGCCGCGCGCGTGTCGGACCGTCCGCGTTCCGCCTGCCGAGCCGCCGCCGGTCGAGCCTGACGCGCCGGCACCCGGTGCCGGGGAGCCGGACCCGCAGGCGCTGAGCACGACCCCGGGGGCGAGCCCGGCGGCGAGGCCGAGGGCGGCGCGGCGGCTGAGCGGTCGGGGCATCGGCGGTACCTCCAACGTGCGGGCGGGACGCGGGGATCCCTGCCCGGACAGCGGCCCGGTTACGCCTCGGAGCCGTTCTCCCGTCGCTGGCGCAGGAGTTCGGTGTATTCGACGTGCACCCGTCGGTCCATCGCGAGGGCGAACTGGGCGTCCGCGACCGTGCGCGCCAGTGGCCGGACGCGCAGGATGCGCTCGGTGAGCCGGGCCGCCGCGCCGGGCGGCAGCGGGGTGTCGGCGGCCAGCGCGCTGAGCAGGTGCTCGCTGACCACCTCGATGAAGATCTCGGCGATGGCGTCCACGTGCTCCTGGGTGCGCCGGCTGGCCTCCAGCACGGCCGAGAGCGGCACCCCCTCCGCCACCAGCTCGGTGGTGGCGTCCATCAGCCGGCGGCTGACGTGGGTGATGCCGTCCTCCTCGACGGTGATGTAGCCCTGGGCGATCGACTCGGCGGTGTTCTCCTCGGTGAGCTGGTCGCCGAACGCGGTCTTCAGCTCGTCCCAGTCCAGGCGCACCGGGGTCTCGTCGGACCACGGCGCGACGATCGCCGCCTCCAGTCCGATCAGCTCGGCGACGTCCCGCCCGCTCTCGCCGGCACCGATCAGCTCGGCGATGCCGCCCAGGGTGTGGCCGCGTTCGAGCAGTTCGCCGATCATCCGCAGGCGGGCCAGGTGCTCCTCGCCGTACCAGGCGATGCGGCCCTCCTTGCGGGGTGGCTGAAGCAGTTTGCGCTCGCGGTAGAAGCGCAGGGTGCGGGTGGTGATGCCGGCGGCCTCGGCCAGTTCCTCCACCCGGTACTCGCGTTTTCTGTCGCCCGCAGCAGCTCTGACCTTGTCCACGGCGATCAGCATAGGACGGCCGGCCCAGAAGGTTCCCCGAACCGGAGCCGTCGTGCTTCTTCCATCCGGTGTCAGCAAGGGCTACCCTGCCAACCATGCCAGTGATTACTGGCGCGATTGGCAGGGTCCCGGAGGCGAGCCCCCGGGAGGTTCCGGGGCCGCGACCCCGGGAGAGCGCGACGATCACCGTCCCACCCTCAGGAGGTTTGCCGCATGGCACCCAGCAGCAAGCGCCCCCGCTCCGGCGCGTCCGCAGCGACCGAAACCGCCGCTGCGCAGGAGCCCGTCCCGCACGTCCGGGTGGCGGTGATCGGCTCCGGCTTCGGCGGCCTCGGCGCCGCGGTCCGACTGCGTCGCGCCGGGATCACCGACTTCGTGGTGCTGGAACGGGCGGACTCCGTCGGCGGCACCTGGCGGGACAACAGCTACCCCGGCTGCGCCTGCGACGTTCCCTCGCACCTCTACTCCTTCTCCTTCGCGCCCAACCCCGAATGGCCGCGCAGCTTCTCCGGCCAGCCGGACATCCGCGCCTACCTGGAGAAGGTCGCGACCGTCTTCGGCCTCCGCCCCCACCTGCGCTTCAACACCGAAGTACTGGAAGCCCGCTGGGAGAGCGAGCGGACCCGCTGGCGGATCACCACCTCGGCCGGCGAGTGGACCGCCGACGCCGTCGTCTCCGCCGCCGGACCGCTCGCCGACCCGCAGATCCCCGACCTGCCCGGACTGAGCGGCTTCCCCGGCAAGGTCTTCCACTCCTCCCGCTGGGACCACGACTTCGACCTGGCCGGCAAGCGCGTGGCGATGGTCGGCACCGGCGCCTCCGCCGCCCAGATCATCCCGTCGATCCAGCCCAAGGTCGGCAAGCTGACGGTCTTCCAGCGCACCCCGGCCTGGGTGCTGCCCCGGCGCGACCGCGAGATCACCCAGCTGGAGAAGTGGCTGCACGGCCGCCTGCCGGTCACCACGAAGATCCGCCGCGGCACGCTCTTCGCCCTCCGGGAGATCCAGGTCGACGCCTTCGTGCGCCGCCCCGGACTACTGCGCCTGGTCCAGGGACTCGCCGAGCGCCACATCGCCCAGGGCGTCCGCGACCCGGAGCTGCGCGCCAGGCTCACCCCGGACTACCGGATCGGCTGCAAGCGCATCCTGCTCAGCAACACCTACTACCCGGCCCTCGCGGCGGCCAACGCCGAGGTCGTCTCCTCCGGCCTGCGCGAACTGCGCGGCTCCACCCTGGTCGCGGCCGACGGCAGCGAGCACGAAGTGGACGCCATCGTCTTCGGTACCGGGTTCCACGTCACCGACATGCCCATCGGCGCCCGGGTGTTCGGCGCCAACGGCACCAGCCTGGCCGAGGAGTGGAAGGACGGCATGGAGGCGCTGCGCGGCTCGACCGTGCACGGCTTCCCGAACCTCTTCTTCGTCATCGGGCCCAACACCGGCCTCGGCAACAGCTCGATGATCCTGATGATCGAGTCCCAACTGAACTACATGATCGACGCGTTGGCCACGCTCGGCTCGATCGGTGCTGCCGCGATGCAGCCCACCGCGCGCGCCCAGCGGCAGTGGAACCTCGAACTCCAGCACCGGATGGACCGCACCGTCTGGACCACCGGCGGCTGCCTCAGCTGGTACCTCGACCCGAACGGCAAGAACACCGTGCTCTGGCCCGGCTCCACCACCTCGTTCCGCCGGGCCACCCGCAAGGTCGACCTCGGCGAGTACGAGCTGATCATGCGCGCCGCACCGGCCGCCACCCGCACCACCGCCCAGGAGGTCTCCGCGTGAGTGCCCGGCTGCCCGAGGACTACGAACCGCCGCTTCCCGTAGAGGAGTTGAGCGTCCGGTCGGCGGACGGCATCCGGCTGCACGTCGAGGTGCACGGCCGGCCCGGAGCGCCCACCGTGGCGCTCGCCCACGGCTGGACCTGCTCGACCGCCTTCTGGGCCCCGGTGATCCGTCGGCTGTCCGACCGCTACCGGGTGGTGGCCTACGACCAGCGCGGCCACGGGAACAGCGAGATCCCGCCGAGCCGGGCCCGCTACTCGACCCGGGCGCTGGCCGAGGACCTGTCCGCCGTACTCGCGCGGACCGTTCCGGCGGGCGAACGGGCCGTGCTCGCCGGGCACAGCATGGGGGGGATGACCATCATGGCCGCCGGCGGCCGTCCCGAGGTCGCCGAGCGCACCGCGGCGGCCGTCCTGATCTCCACCGGGCCGGGCGACCTCGTGGCCGAACTCACCGTCCTGCCAGCGGCCGTACGGCCCCGGGGCCTGCGGCGCTTCCTGCACAGGCAGCTGCTGCGCTCCCGGATGCCGCTCGGGCCGGTCTCGCCGGTCAGCCGGGTGGCGCTCAAGTACGCGACCATGGGGCCCGGTTCGGCCGCCGGCCAGGTCGAGGCGACGGCCCGGATCGTGCACGCCTGCCCGACCGCCGTCCGCGCCAACTGGGCCGCGGTGCTGGACCGGTTGGACGTCCACGCCGGACTCGCCCGGCTCGCCGCTCCCACGGCGGTGGTGGTCGGCACCGGCGACCGGCTGACCCCGCCGGTGCACGCCCACCGGATCGTCGCCGAACTCCCGGACGCACAGGGGCTGTTGCTGCTGCCCGGGGTCGGCCACATGTCGCCACTGGAGCGCCCGGACGAGGTCGCCGCCGAGATTCACCGGATGGCCGCCGCGTACCTGGCGTCCGCGCCGGCCGGTGCTGCTTCCGCTTCCGTCGATGAGAGGACCGCCGTCGCATGAACGCCATCCCGCCGTTGTCCGCGCAGGTCGTCGTCGTCACCGGGGCCGCGCGCGGCGTCGGTGCGTCGCTGGCCCGCAAGCTCGCCCGGCGTGGGGCCAAGGTCGCCCTGCTGGGACTGGAGCCGGAGGAGCTGAAGGCCGCCGCCGCGCAGTGCGGGCCGTCCGCGAGCAGCTGGGAGGTGGACGTCACCGACCTCGACGCGCTGGAGGACACCGCCCGGCGGATCAAGGAGCACTACGGTCGGATCGACGCCGTCGTCGCCAATGCCGGGATCGCCATCGGCGGTCCGCTGACCGACAGCGACCACAAGGCGTTCAGCCGGGTCATCGAGGTCAACCTGCTCGGCAGCGTGGCCACCGCGCGGGCGTTCCTGCCGGCGCTCGCCGAGAGTCGCGGCTACCTGCTCCAGATCGCCTCGCTCGCGGCGCTGACCCCTGCGCCGCTGATGAGCGCGTACTGCGCCAGCAAGTCAGGGGTGGAGGCCTTCGCCCACTCGATCCGTGCGGAGGTGGCCTACCAGGGGGTCAAGGTCGGTGTCGGGTACCTGAGTTGGACCGACACGGACATGGTGCGCGGGGCCGACCAGGACGCCGTGCTGAAGCAGATGCGCTCCCGACTGCCGTGGCCGGCGAACAAGACGTATCCGCTGGAGCCCGCGGTGGACCGGATCGTCGCCGGGATCGCCCGCCGGTCCGCCCACGTCTACGCGCAGGCCTGGCTGCGCGGGATGCAGCCGGTCCGCTGGCTGCTGCCGTCCCTGATCGCGGTGGTCGGCTCCCGGGACGTGGCCCGGATCGCCCCTCAGCTCGCCGCCACCGCGGCGAGCCGCCTGCGCGCCGTCGGTGCCGGGGGCGCGGCGGACACCGCGGTCCGGGGGAGCCGGAGCGGCGCGGGCGACTGACGGGTGAGGACTGAGGGGCGACGGCCAACGGCGGACAGCTGACAGCTGACAGCCGACGGACGACAGCGAACAGATGACGGACGACAGCTGACAGATTTTGAAATCTGTCAGCTGTCAGCCGTTCGCCGCTCACCCGCCCCCTCCGCGATCCCCGCCAGCGTCTCCAGTGCCCGCGCGAGCACCGGCAGCGGCGGGGAGGCGAGCCCGACCCGGATAGCGGAGGGCGAGCGCCGGGGGTCGACGGCGAAGGCCGCCGCGGGCGTTACCGAGATACCGGCACGTGCCGCGTCGGCGACGAAGGCCTCCGCCCGGCGGCCCGTCGGCAGCTCCCACCACAGGTAGTACGAGCAGGGGTCGGACCGCAGCCGCTGTCCCGTCAGCACCTCGCGGGCCAGCAGCTGTCGGGCCCTCGCGTCGGCCCGCTTCGCCGCCTCCACCGCGGCCAGCGTGCCGTCCCCGATCCAGCGCACCGCCGCCTCCAGCGCGAAGCCGCTCGGCGTCCATCCGCCCGAGCGCAGCGCCCCCGCCACCCGCTCGCGCAGCGCCGCCGGGACGACCGCGAACCCAGTGGTCAGTCCCGGGGCGATCCGCTTGGAGAGGCTGTCCACGAGCACGGTGCGCTCCGGCGCGAGCGCGGCCAGCGGCGCGAGCTCGGGCCGCAGGAAGGACCAGATGGCGTCCTCGACCACCGGCAGGTCGAGCCGTCGCAGCACCGCGACGAGTGCCACCGCCCGCTCCTGCGGCAGGCTCGCGCCGAGTGGGTTCTGCAGGCGCGGCTGGACGTACACCCCGCGCAGCGGCCCGGCCCGGTGGGCGGCGGCCACGGCCTCCGGCAGCAGTCCGTGCTCGTCCACGGCCAGCGGCACCAGCACGATGCCCAGCCGGTCCGCCACCGCCTTGACCACCGGATAGGTCAGCTCCTCCACGCCCAGCCGCTGCCCGGGCGGCACCAGCGCGGACAGGGCCCCGGCGATGGCCTGCCGCCCGTTGCCGGCGAACAGCAGTCGCTCCGCCCCGACCTCCCGGACACCGGCCGACACCAGGCCCGCGAACGCCCGCCGGGCCGCGACCGTCCCGGCCGCGCCGACCGGCCGCAAGGCGTCGCCCAGTGCGTCCGGACGCAGCAGCGGCGCCAGGGCGCCCGCCAGCAGCTCGGCCTGCCCGGGGATGGAGGGGTAATTGAGCTCCAGGTCCACGGGGGCGGCGGCCGGCTCCGCGAGCGGCACCCGGGCGCCGTCCGGTGCGCGCCCGGCCCGGACGAACGTCCCGCGCCCGACCTCCCCGACGGTCAGCCCGCGCCGGGCCAGTTCCCGGTATACGCGTCCGGCGGTCGAGTTGGCGATGCCCCGGCTACGCGCGAAGGCGCGCTGGGTGGGCAGCTGCTGACCGGGCCGCAGCCGCCCGTCCGCGATCTCGGCGGCGATCCGGTCGGCGATCAGGCGGTAGTCGTCCATCGGCGGTCGGCCTCCAGGGGTCGGACGGGCCCAGGCAACGGCCCACGCGCGGCCCGGCCCCGCATTGCACCGAGTGCAAAGTCATCATTGCATCGACCCGATGGTCCGTCCTAGCCTCCTCGCATGGACGCGTTGACATCGGCCGTGGACGGCCGGGCCGTACTCGGGATCGCCGCCGTGGCCCTGGGCATGGTGCTGTCGCCCGGGCCCAACATGATCTACCTGGTCTCGCGCTCGATCGCGCAGGGCCGCCGGGCCGGGCTGATCTCGCTGACCGGGGTCGCGGCCGGCTTCCTGGTCTACCTGGTCGCGGTGACGGCGGGAGTGGCCGCGGTGTTCTCCGTGGTGCCCGCCCTCTACACCGCGATCAAGCTGGCCGGCGCCGGGTACCTGCTCTGGCTGGCCTGGAAGGCGGTCAAGCCGGGCGGCACGGCGGTCTTCGCCCCGCAGCAACTGCCGCCGGACCCGCCGCGTCGGCTGTTCGCGATGGGCTTCCTGACCTGCCTGCTCAACCCCAAGATCGCCATCATGTACATCTCGCTGCTGCCCCAGTTCGTGGCCCCGGAGCGCGGCCACGTCGCCGTCCAGGGCCTGCTGCTGGGCCTGGTCCAGATCGCGATCGCGATCACCGTCAACGGCCTGATCGCGGTGAGCGCGGGCGGCATCGCCGCCTTCCTCAACCGCCGCCCCGGCTGGCTGCGGATCCAGCGCTACGCGATGGGCACCGTCCTCGCCGGCCTCGCCGTGCGCATCGCCGCCGACCGCGCCAAGGCCGTGGCGGTCTGAAGCCATGGTGCTCCGAGGCCGCGGCGGTCCAGGTGCGAGGCGCGGGGTGCGGAGCGTTACGTGCTGTGGCCGGTGACGGTCCGCAGCACCTCGTACCCCGCCTGGACGAAGCATCCGCCGCGCTTCGGGCCGGTGTTGGCGAGGGCCGCCACGGCGGTCGCGCCCGTCGGAGAGAACCCGACGAAGGCGGTGAACCCGGGGGTCGCGCCGGTGTGGAAGTACAGCTCGCGCCCGCCCGAGCGGCGGTGGTTCCACACCAGGCACAGCTCGTCGGGGGAGTGCGGAAGCCGCAGCCCGACCCGTTGGACCTCGGCCAGTGGATTCGCCAACTCGCCGTCCTCCTGCCCGATATGGGCCTGGAGGTAGCGCAGCAGGTCGCTTCCGCTGGCCCGTACCGCGCCCGCGCCCGGCAGCCCGGGGATCCGCCAGGCCGGCATCGCCCGTCCATGCCGGTAGCCGGTCGCCCGGCTCGGCACGTCCGGCACGTCCGGTGCGTCCGGTGCGTCCGGCGAGTCCGGCGCGCATGTGGTCGCATCGAGTCCCAGTGGCATCAGGACCCGCTTGGCGAGCAGCTCCCCGTACGGCAGTCCGCCCGTCTCGGCCAGCAGTCGCCCGAGCAGTCCGACCCCGTAGTTGGAGTACCGGTACATGTTGCCTGGCCTGCCGCGCACGGTGGTTCGGGCCAGGGCGTCTCTCAACCGCTCGTCGCCGAACGCCGCGTACGGGTTGGTCTGCCAGGTCGGCACGGCTCCGAAGAGCAATCCGGGGGGTAACCCGGGCAGCCCCGAAGTGTGGGCGGCGAGGTGCAGCAGCCGGATCGGCTCTGGGGAGCGGACGGTCATCGGACGCCAGTCGGTCGGCAGTCGGTGTTCGACCGGGTCGTCGAGGGCGAGTTCACCGCGCGTGGCCAGGTCGGTGAGCAGCAGCGCGGTGAACGTCCTGCTGACCGAGCCGAGTTCGAAGACGGTCTCCGGGGTGCATGCTGCTGCCCGCCCTCGCGCGAGGCGCCCGAAGCATCGCACCTCCCCATGCCCTTCGCGCGCCACGGCCACGGTGACCGCGGTCGCGTACGGCGCGGCCGCCCGCACTGCCGCGCGGACGGCCGTGTCGACTCCGTTCATGCGGCCGCGATGTCAGCGGTGTCGGCGCCGTCCGCGCCGCCGAGTGCCCGGGAGAGTGCGACCGTCGAGGCCACGACCGCAACCACGGCGGTGTGTTCGTGTGCGCGGATGGCCAACTCCTCGTCGTCCTCGATCGGTTCGTTGTCCCGGGGCACCAGGCCGTCCGCCCGCTGCACCGAGGCCAGGGCCTCCCAGCCGGACCGTCCGGTGATGGGTTCCCCGATGCACGAGTCGACGATCAGCAGCTCGCCGACCAGGTCCCACTCCCCGATCTCCAGCCAGATGTCGAGCCAGACCGGCAGCCAGTCGTGCAGGTAGTCCCGCATCGGTTCGGGCAGGTCCTGGGGGCGGGCGCCCCAGTCGGTGAGGTGGAAGACGGTGTGGGTGACCTGGTAGGCGGTGGACCAGGAGACGGTCCAGGGTTCGGGGAGCGCGCCGAGCCAGGTGCGGGCGGCGAGCGCGGCCCAGTCCGGCCGGTGGCTGAGTCCGATGATTCGACGCGCGTTGGCCACGGCCAGCTGCCGGCTGCCCTGGATCTCGACGGCGTGCACGGCCCGCAACCGGCTGAGTGATTCGAGCAACTCCTCCAGTGCGGCGTGCCGGTGGCCGATCCGGGCGAAGTGGGCGTACGTCTCCAGCGGGTCCGTGATGGTGACATACCGCAGCTGGCGTTCGTAGAGCATGTCGCCCTCGCGCAGCTGGCCCCAGGCGGTCGTGAGGAGGTCGCGCGCGGCATGGATGTCGTGCGGTCCGGCGACCCCGTCGCGCAGCACCAGGGAGGAGGCCATCGCGACCTCGCAGAGCGGCTTGTAGATGTCGTCCGGTTCGGAGAGGTTGATGACGCTGTTGTCCGCGAACTTGCCGTAGCTGCCCTGGTACGACGTGTGCAACCAGGACAGCGCGCGGGTGCCGAGCTGTTGGGCGATGGTGAGCGTCTGGGTGTCGGTCATGCCGGGCTTCCCTCCAGCAGGCGCTGGGCGACGGCGAGTTCGAGGCGCGTCCGGACGGCTCCGATGCCGACCAGGCGGCTCCGGTCCAGGACCGGTTCGACCTCGAGCCGTGGCGGGAGCCCCTCGGCGCTCGTCCAGGCGAGCCAGCGGGCGAGCCGTACGGCGGTGGTGAAGTCCCGTCGGAGCATGGAGCGGACGGTGCCGTGGGCGAGGTGCAGGGTGCCGGAGCGGGCGGCGTCGTGCACCGGACCGTCCAGTCCGGGCAGTGCGAGCACGGACAACTGCGCCATCCGTACCGACCAGGACTGCCAGCCCAGGTCGGTCGGTCCGGGCATGGGGGAGGGCGGTGAGGCCGGTGTGGCGTCCCCGTACGGTGTGCGGGCGAGCAACCGGTCGATCGCCCAGTCCTGCCAGGCGATGACCAGCGCGGCCTCGGCGGATGCCGGTGCCGGGGCGGGGAAGGCCCGTCGGGCCTCGGCGAGCAGCGCGGCGGTGGGTCCGTCGGGCTCGGCCCCGGCGAGCAGTTGCGGGGTGAAGAGGCCGGCGCCGAGCACGCGCACCGCGGCCAGCAGCGGGCGGGGCGCGGCGGTGTCCGGGTCCGCGAGTGCGGCCGCACCCCCGGCGCCCCGGAGGGCGTCGAGGGTCCGGCCGGCCACCCGCTCGACCGCCGCGGCGTACTCGTCACGGAGAGGGGTTTCGGCGAACGGCATGGTGGTGAGCTACTCCTTCAGGGGACTCGGGATGGGCGCGGGGCCCCAGGGGCGCACGGCCCGGTGGGGCGGGGGCCCGGCTACCTGATCGGCTTCTCCTTCGGTCCCTTCGGGGAGAGCAGGACCAGGCCGAGCAGGAGCAGGAGCCCCGCGGCCTCGGGCGAGTACGTGGGCGCGTCGGACACGACGGCCTCTTCCTCCACCATCAGGCTCGCGAGTGTCTCGGCCTCAAGCGTCGTGCTGCGCGACGCCGTTGCCGTTCCGGTCCGGAACTGAGTAAGCATCAGAAGTGGCTCCTCGTCTGGATTTCACCGCCCGGTCGGACGATGCCCCCGTTCGACAGTGCGAGCACCTCCGGTGACCTGCATCCGCAGCCCGCTGAGCTGGGGCATTGCCCTGGATGTGGGCCCTGTTGCGGCGAGTCGGTACGGTCGGGGCATGACCACAGCCTTGATCACCGGCGCGACCGCCGGCATCGGAGCCGCCTTCGCCCGCCGGCTCGCCCGCAGCGGCTACCAGCTCGTGCTGGTGGCCCGGGACACCGAGCGCCTGGAGCGCGCAGCCGCCGACCTGCGCGGCACATACGGCATCGAGGCGGAGGTGCTGACCGCCGACCTCGCGACGGACGAGGGCATCGGCGCCGTCGAGGCCCGGCTCGCCGACGCCGCCCGCCCGGTGGACCTCCTGGTCAACAACGCCGGTTTCGGCAACAAGGGCGCCTTCGGCACGGTTCCGCTCCAGGACGAGCTGGCCATGCTGAAGGTGCACATCGAGGCGATCCTGCGGCTGACCACGGCCGCCCTGCCCGGCATGCGGGAGCGCGGCCGCGGTGCGATCGTCAATGTGGCCTCGGTGGCGGCCTTCCTGCCGCGCGGCACGTACGGCGCCAGCAAGGCCTGGGTGGTGAGTTTCACCCAGGGCGTGCTGCGTGACCTCGGCGGTACGGGCGTGCGGATGATGGCGCTCTGCCCGGGCTTCACCCGGACCGAGTTCCACCAGCGGGCCGGCATGGGTACCGGCAACATCCCGTCCTGGTCCTGGCTGTCCGCCGAGCGGGTGGTGGACGAGGCGATGCGCGACCTGGCCCGCGGCCGGGCCGTGTCCGTGCCGGGCAAGCGGTACAAGGCCGCCGTGGCCATCGCGCGGGTGCTGCCCTCCGGCAAGCTCGGCGGGGTCTCCTCGAAGGCGGCGCGCACCTACCGGACCAACTGACGGCAGGGGCGGTCGGGCTCGGCGCCCGGCCGGTCGGGCAGTCGGGCGCGGGTCCCGGGCGGCCGCCGCGCTCCGGGTGGCCGGACGGTCCGCAGGTCGGCGGGAGCCGAGGAATAGAGCAACCCTCACTATTAGCTTGTCTAACTATGAGCTATCCTCGCTATGCTGATCCCAGCCCGACCGTCCGCCCGACCGTCCCACCCAGGGAGGCCCGTCCTTGAGGCCCACCGCCATCGACTGGACCCCGCCCGAGCGCGCCGAGGGCGATCCCCGCCCCTCGGCCGAGTGGCGCCGCATCCTCGCGCTCTTCCGCCCGTACCGGGGCCGCCTGACCGTCGTCGGGCTACTGGTGGCCGCCTCCGCGGTGGTCTCGGTCGTCTCCCCGTTCCTGCTCAGGGCCGTCCTGGACACCGCCATCCCGCAGGGGCGCACCGGGCTGCTCAGCCTGCTCGCGCTCGGGATGATCCTGACCGCCGTGGTGAACAGCGTCTTCAACGTCCTCCAGACGCTGATCTCCACCACCGTCGGCCAGCGCGTGATGCACGACCTGCGCACCTCCGTCTACGGCCACCTCCAGCGGCAGTCGCTGGCCTTCTTCACCCGAACCCGCACCGGCGAGGTGCAGTCCCGGATCGCCAACGACATCGGCGGCATGCAGTCCACGGTGACCTCCACCGCGACCAGCCTGGTCTCCAACCTGACCGCGGTGGTCGCCTCGGTCGTCGCCATGGTCGCCCTCGACTGGAGGCTGACCGTCGTCTCGCTGCTGCTGCTCCCGCTGTTCGTCTGGATCAGCCGCCGGGTCGGCC
Source organism: Kitasatospora sp. NPDC054795 (assembly GCF_053611565.1). Lineage (NCBI taxonomy): Bacteria > Bacillati > Actinomycetota > Actinomycetes > Kitasatosporales > Streptomycetaceae > Kitasatospora > Kitasatospora sp. NPDC054795. Next base: position 12,395 of record NZ_JBSHAP010000001.1, on the reverse strand, counting down.
GGGAGCGCAAGAAGATCACCACCGAGCGGCAGAAGCAGCTGGCCGCGATGAGCTCGGCGGTCCAGGAGTCGCTGTCGGTCAGCGGCATCCTGCTCGGCCGCACGATGGGCCGCTCCGGTTCGCTGGCCCGGGAGTTCACCGACCAGTCCGACCGGCTCGCGGACCTGGAGGTGCGGGCCGGCATGGCCGGGCGCTGGCGGATGAACACCATCATGATCGTGATGGCCGCGATGCCCGCGCTGATCTACTGGGCGGCCGGGCTGACCTCCGCCGCCGGCGCGCCGATCGTCTCGGTCGGCACCCTGGTCGCCTTCGTCACCCTCCAGCAGGGCCTCTTCCGCCCGACCGTCAGCCTGCTCTCCACCGGCGTGGACGTGCAGACCTCCCTGGCGCTCTTCCAGCGCATCTTCGAGTACCTCGACCTGCCGGTGGAGATCGACGAGCCGGCCGACCCGGTCACCCTGACGGGCATCCGCGGCGAGGTCCGCTTCAAGGACGTCGACTTCCGCTACGACCCGGAGCAGGAGCGCCCGACCCTCGCCGACGTCGACCTCACCGTCCCGGCCGGGAGCTCACTGGCCGTGGTCGGCGAGACCGGTTCGGGCAAGACCACCCTCAGCTACCTCGTGCCGCGGTTGTACGACGTCACCGACGGGCGGGTCACCCTGGACGGCGTGGACGTACGCGAACTGTCCTTCGACACCCTGGCCCGAGCGGTCGGCGTGGTCTCCCAGGAGACCTACCTCTTCCACGCCTCGGTCGCCGAGAACCTGCGCTTCGCCAAGCCCGGCGCCGACGACGCGGAACTGGTCGAGGCCGCCCGGGCCGCGCAGATCCACGACACCATCGCCGCCCTCCCGGACGGCTACGACACCCTGGTCGGCGAGCGCGGCTACCGCTTCTCGGGCGGCGAGAAGCAGCGCCTCGCGCTCGCCCGGACGATCCTGCGCAACCCGCCGGTGCTGATCCTCGACGAGGCCACCAGCGCGCTCGACAACCGCACCGAGCGCGCCGTCCAGCAGGCCGTGGACACCCTGGCCGCCGGCCGCACCACGATCACCATCGCACACCGGCTCTCCACCGTCCGCGCCGCCGACCAGATAGCCGTCCTGGACCACGGCGAGGTGGTCGAACTCGGCACCCACGAGGAGCTGGTGGCGCTGGACGGCCGGTACGCGGCGCTGCTGCGCCGGGAGGTGCCGGAAGCCGCCGGGCAGCCCGAACCGGCCGTGCTCGGGCGCGCGTGACGACCCGGGACGCGGGAGCGAGCGTGGGTGTGCGCGCCGGTGGGGGACGCGGCGGTCAAGCCGCCTTCGGCACCTCGTTGTAGCTCTCCGCGACCTCCTGGCCGGAGAGCCGCTGGATGGCCGCCATGACCTCGTCGGTCACCTGCCGACGGGCCTTCAGCGAACGGGCCTGCCCGTGCAGCTCGTCGAAGTGCAGCGGCTCGCCGAAGCGGACCGTCACCTTCTTCAACCGCGGGATCCGCTTGCCCACCGGCAGGATCTGCTCCGGACCCTCCAGCGCCACCGGCACGACCGGCACGCCCGCGGTCAGCGCGAGCCAGGCGACGCCCGTCTTGCCCCGGTAGAGCCGGCCGTCCAGCGAGCGGGTGCCCTCGGGGTAGATGCCGAAGGCCTTGCCGTCCTCCAGGATCTCCAGCGCCGACTCCAGCGAGGCCTGAGCGGAACGGTAGGTGCCGCGCTCGACCGGCACGGCGCCGATGGCCTCGAAGAAGTCCTTGGAGAGCCGGCCCTTGAGCCCGGTGCCGGTGAAGTACTCGGCCTTCGCGAGGAAGTGGACCCGGCGCGGGGCGGTCAGCGGGATCACCACGCTGTCGATGAAGGACAGGTGGTTGCTGGCCAGGATCACCCCGCCCTTGCGCGGCACGTTCTCGATTCCCTCGATGGCCGGCCGCCAGATCCCCCGCGAGACCGGTTTCAGCACCAACTTGGTGACGAGGTCGAGCACGATTCCCTCCCTGGACGAACGACCGCCCGGGAGGAGCCCGGGCCTGCAATCAGATCCGCAGACTACGACACCCACCCCCGCGCACGTCCACTCCCGGCGACCGTGGCGCGCGCCACGGCCGGGTAGGGTACGGCCGTCCGAACCGAGCGACACCCGCAGTACCCAGGAGGGCACGATGGAGACCACCGAGGCGATCAAGGCCTTTTTCGACCGTTTCGACAAGGACGGCGACGGCAGGATCACCCCGGCCGAGTACGCCCTGGCCGCCAACGAGATGGGCGACCACGACGTCACCATCTCGATGGCCGAGGCGCTGATCCACAGCATGGACACCAACCACGACGGCGTCCTGACCTTCGAGGAGTTCCTGGCCGCCCGCCGGCGCTGAACCCGCGCCGACGGGGCCGGTCGCCGTACCGGCGGCACCGGCCCCGTCCGGACGCCCCCGCTGTTCTCCGCAGGGTCCGCCGCAGCGTCCTCCGCAGGGGCCGCTACTCCTCCACCGGGAACACTCGGCGCACCACCCGCTCCGAGGCCCCGCCGTCGTCCCAGACGCAGAACTTCGCCCGGAACCGCGCCCGCGCCGCCGGCTCCGGGTCGCCCGCCAGCAGCGCCCGCGCCAGCCCGTCCGCGTCCACCGTGACCGCGCCCGGCGGCTCCGCGAACAGATCGAAGTAGACGCCGCGTTCCCGCTGGTACTCCTCCCAGTCCGGGGCGAAGATCACCACTGGCCGGTCCAGCACCGCGTAGTCGAACATCATCGACGAGTAGTCCGTCACCAGCACGTCCGCCGCGAGGTAGAGGTCCTCGACGGTCGGGTGCGCCGAGACATCCACGATCCGCGCCGATTCCGCGCCGGCCGCCGACAGGTCGCCCGGACCGTCGGTGTGGAAGTAGTGGGTGCGCACCAGCAGCGTGAAGTCCGGGCCCAGCCGCCGGGCCAGCGCCGCCACGTCCAGCAGCGGCACGTAGCCGCCCTTGCTGCCGCGGTGGGTCGGCGCGTACAGCACCGCCCGGGTGTCCGGCCGCAGCCCGAGCCGCTCGCGCATCGCCCGGACCTCGTCCGGAACGGCGTTCGCCAACCGGTCGTTGCGCGGGTATCCGGTGTCCAGCATCTCGTACCGGCCGGGGAAGGCGCGGGCGAAGTGCCCGCTGGTGTGCGGGTTGGGGGAGACCAGGAAGTCCCAGCGGTCGACGGCCTCCTGGAGCAGCTCGAAGTCCATCCCCTCGGCCGCCGCCGGGTGGTCGCGCAGGTCCATGCCCATCGCCTTGAGCGGGGTGCCGTGCTGGGTCTGGACGTGTACCGTACCCGGCCGCTTCGTCATGGTGCGGGGGAAGTTGACGTTGTTGACGAAGTACTTGGCGGTCGCCATCGCCTTGAGGTAGGCGGGGGTGTTGACGATCACGTGCGGAACCCCGGGCGGCAGCGCGGCGGCCTGGGCGCGGTTCTCCACCACCCACACGCCCCGGATCCGCGGGGCGAGTTCCTTCGCCTTCTCGTAGATCGCCGCCGGGCTGCACGCGTAACCCCGGTGCCAGTAGGCGGCGTAGACGGCGAGGTTCTCGTCCAGCGGCAGCCGGCGGAACGCGTTGTACGCGGTGAACCGGGCGCCGCTGCGCATCCCCTTCTTCACCGCGGGCGCCACCGCCCGTGCCCCGCGCTTGAGTTCGCGCGGCAGCCGCCCGGTGCGGCGCAGCTCCGCGTAGGCGATCCGGGCGCCGCGGGCGGCCAGCCGGTACTGCACGCCGCGCACCCCGCCGGGGAAGCGGTAGCCGGCCGGGCGGTGGCGGTCGAAGTGTCGGGCGATCCGCCGGAAGAAGTCCTTGCGCAGGTCGGCGGGGACCAGCCCGGGGGTGTCGTAGACGTTCAGCGCCTGGCGGACGGTCCGGTCGAAGACCAGGGTGCGCAGCTGGTCCGGGACCGGCCGGCCGGGGCGGTCCGGGCGGTCCAGGAAGGCGAAGATCGCGTCGTACTGGGCGAACACGTCCGCGTGCTTGGGGGAGGAGGTGGCGGTGATCGCGCCGTCCCGGCCGCGCCGGTAGAAGTAGCAGGGGCGGTCGAGGTAGCGCAGCCGCTCGGCGGCCAGCAGCGCCGGGTAGGTGACCGAGATGTCCTCGTAGTAGCCGCGGCCGAAGGAGACGCCGAGGCCGTCCAGGAACGCGCGGCGGAACAGCTTGTTCCACACCGACATCACGGTCTGGAACAGCGCCGGGTGCTCGGCCAGGGTGCAGCCCTCGACCAGCGGGGAGCCGGCCAGCACGTGGCGCCAGGGGTTGGGCTCCGTCCCGCCGTCCGGGTAGACGTGGGTGAAGTCGGTGATCAGCACGTCGGCGGGGGTCTCCCGGCGCCGCTCCTGCGTCAGCTCGTCCAGCAGCGCGCCGACCGTCCCCTCGGGCACCCAGTCGTCGCTGTCCACGAACCAGACGTACTCGCCGCGGGCCTGCGGCAGGGCGGCGGTGCGGGCGCCGCCGAGGCCCTGGTTCTCGGTGAGGTGCAGCACCCGCAGCCTGCTGTCGCGGGCCGCGTAGGCGTCCAGGATCGCGCCGGAGCCGTCGGGGGAGAGGTCGTCGACCGCGATCACCTCGAAGCGGGTCTCGGCGGCGGGGGTGTCGCCGAGGAGCGAGTCGAGGCAGTGCGGGAGGTACCGCTCCACGCCGTGGACCGGGAGCACGATGCTGAGGAGGAGGGACACGCTGGCCGAGTGTACCGATCCACCGGGTGTCACCTGCGCGGACGTCCGGTGCGGGGCTTCCGGGATGGTGGCCGGGGCGGTGACCGGGGGTGGCGGTGGTGGTGGGGCGGCGGTGGGGCGGCTCGCGGCAGGGGCCGTGGTGCACCCGGAACCGCCGGTGCCGGGCCCCTGGCGGGGCGGCACCGGCAGTCAGGTGGCGGTCCGGCCGACCCTCGACGGCCGACCGCCGGTCCGGGCACCGCGCGAGCCGGGCCGCCGCAGCGTCGAGGCGGCCGGGCAGTGGCTCGCGGGAGCCGGAGTTCTTCATCAATCGAACACACGCTTGGGTGCGGTGCGGGCACTGGCGTGTGCATCAGATACTGCTTGGAGGTTCGGCGGGAGTCAATCCCTCGAATGTGTTCACTTCCTGAAGTCGATCGGTCACGGTGTCGGCCGGCGCCCGGTTCGGCCGGGCCGCGTACGGATCGGGCGCGGCGAACGCCCCCCGATGATCGCTTTGTCGATGTGGCGGCCGTCTCCCGGCTGTCCCCTATATGGCGGCGCGAGTGGGACGCGGGTGAGGTGCGGGTTGGGCGTGGGCGGGCCGTTGGTGGGGTGCGGGCGGGCCGCGGGGCCCGGTTCCGCGGGGGCGCCGCCGTGCGCCGGGCGCGCGTCGTGCGTGTGCCGTGCGTACGGTTGCCGCACCGCCCCTGTCGGACCGGGTGACGGACGGCCGGTCGTGCACCATCATTGATGCCTAGTCGTGACCGGCCTGGTGGCCCCTGGTGCTTCGTCAGTTGACGCCGCACGATACGGTGGCACAACACCAAGGACGGTTGCGCGAAGGCCGTCCTTCACGGATAGTCTTCGCCTCACGGCCCTGGCGCCTCGTAGGGGTGGGAAAAACTGATGGAACACATGCAAGTGCGGACTCGGCCCCGCGTGCCGGCGATCCAGTGCGGTGTCGGCACAACCGGCCGCCGGATCGACCGACACCTGGCCGTGCTCGGCGCGCCCGCACTCCCGGCGGTGGACACCGCCGAAGCACTCGGGTTGATAAGGGAGCTCACGCCGCGCGGCGCCGAGGCCCCGACGACCCGTCGTCGCCACACCAGGATCTCGCTGCTGACGCCGCTGCGGCGGCTGCGGCGGAGCCTCTTCGGCGGGCGCGGCTAGTTCGACCGGCGCGGTACGGGTCCCTCCCCGCTGCCCGGTCGGGAACCGACCCGGTGGACCGTCCGGTCCACCGGGTCTTCGGTGTGTCCGGACGATGTCCCGGGTCCGGGCCCGGCGGGGCCCCGGCGAAGGGCCCGGGCGGGGGCTTCGGCGCGTGCCGCGCGGTCCGGGCGATGTGGTCTGAACCTTTCACCCTACGCGAGTTCGCCTCCCCGGCGCGGCGAGTCGGCGAGGGAGTACGCCCGGCCCGCTGACCTGGGACAGGATGGCGCCATGGCGGACAACAACCACTCCACCCGGACCGGCTCCTTCCCGGACACCACCTTCCAGAGTGGCACCATCGAGATCACCACCGGCAACCGCGAGGTCGCGCTCGACATCACCGACCGCTGCGCCGCGTTCCTCGACGAACGGGCCACCGGGCGCGACGGCCTGCTCAACATCTTCGTCCCGCACGCCACCGCGGGGATCGCGGTGCTGGAGACCGGCTCCGGCAGCGACGACGACTTCCTCGCCACCCTGCGCGACCTGCTCCCGGCCGACGACCGCTGGCGCCACCGGCACGGCAGCCCCGGCCACGGCCGGGACCACGTGGTGCCCGGCCTGGTCGCCCCGCACGCCACCCTGCCGGTCCTCGGCGGCCAACTGGCCCTCGGCGTCTGGCAGTCGGTGGTGCTTATCGACACCAACGGGGACAACCCGCGCCGGACCGTCCGGCTGTCCTTCCTCGGCTGACCTTGGCGCGGTGCGCGCGGGGCCCGGGGGGCGCGCCGGGGCGCCCCGTGGGGCACCGCCCGACGGAGGGCGGGCCGACTGGGTCCGGCGGGCTCGGTGGTCCGGGTGGGCTCGGCGGGCTCGATGGGTTCGGTGGGTTCGGTGGGCTTCGCGACTCAGCGGACGTGCGAGGCCACCGTGGCGAGGTAGCGCTCGATCGCCAGGTGCTGGCAGAGCAGGGCCACCGGGCGGCCCATCCTGGCGTACCAGGCGGACAGCCGGGAGAACGCGGTGACCTCGAACCACACCTCGCCGTCGGCGTCCATCGACACCAGGAACGCCTCCTCGCCGCGCTCGGGGTGCCCGGGGAGGGTTCCGTACCCGAACCCGATCCGGTCCGGCTCGTCCACCGTCCACACCACCCGGCAGGGGATCACCAGCCGCGGCCGCCGGCTCCCCGGCAGGTTCAGTCGCAGCAGCACCGTCCCGCCCTCCCGGGCCGGGCCGGCGGGGTACACCGCGAAGCCGGTGCCCAACTGGCTGCCCCAGCCGAGCACGTACCGACCGGCCCGCTCCAGTACCTCCGCGCCGCGCCCCAGGTGGACCCGCCGCCGCAGGTGGGCGTAGCCGTCCGGCAGCCGTCCGCCCCCGCCCCGGGTGGCGCCCACCTCGGGGTACGACGGGGCGGTGGCGTGGGCGGCGAGGAGACGTCGGTGCAGGTCGGTGGGCATGCCGGTCACGGTAGCCGCCGGGCGGGAGGGGACCTGCGGCGGGGCGGGGCGGGTTTCAGCGGACGGGTTTCGGCGGACGGGATTCGGCGAACAGATTTCAGATGACGGATTTCAGCGAACGTTTTCTGAAATCTGTTCGCTGTCAACCGCCCGCCGGGGCGCTCGGGCCGGCTCGGCCGGGGCCGAGCCTGTTGCAGCTCAGCGGGGAGCGGAGTAGGAAGGCGGCATGAACGACACCGGTACGAACCAGGAAGTGGCCGTCTGCGAACTCGTGTCCGAGGGCGGCGCGGAGGCGGCGCTGCGGCACGACCCGGAGGCGACCGGGCCGCGCGCCGACTGCGTGCTGTGCGGGGAACCGACCGAACTGCCCGCTGACCGGCCCGGCAGCACCCTCTGCCCGGTGTGCGCCTGGCAGCAGGCGCAGCGGATCGCCTGCTCGGGCTGATCCACGGCCGGCCCCGGACTCCCCGGGGTCGCCCTACGCGTCCTCCCGCCCGGCCAGCGCCAGGGTCGAGCCGTGTCGCCCCTTGCGGACCAGCAGCTGGGCGGGGATGCGGCTGCGCAGGTCGGCGACGTGGCTGACGATGCCGACCGCGCGGTCCCGCTCGCGCAGGCCGTCCAGGACGTCCATGACCTCCTCCAGGGCCTGCTCGTCGAGGGTGCCGAAGCCCTCGTCGATGAAGAGGGTGTCCAGCGGCATGCCGCCGGCCTCGTCGGTGACCACGTCGGCCAGTCCCAGGGCGAGGGAGAGCGAGGCGAAGAAGCTCTCGCCGCCGGAGAGGGTCGCGGTGTCCCGCTCGGTGCCCGTCCACGCGTCGACCACCCGCAGGGCCAGGCCCGAGCGCTTGGTGCCGCTGCCCCGGTCGTCGCTGTGCACCAGGGTGTAGCGCCCGCCGGACATCCGGACCAGTCGGTCGCTGGCCGCCGCCGCGACCTGCTCCAGCCGGGCCGCCAGGACGTACGACTCCAGGCGCATCCGCAGCCGGTTGTCGGCGGCGGTGCCGGCCGTGAGTGCGGCGAGCCGGGTGATCCGCCCGTACCGGTCCAGCGCGGGGGCCAGTTCGGCGGCGAGCCCGGTCAGCTGCCGCCCGATCGCGGCCAGCGCCCCGCAGCGCTCGCGGGCCGCCGCATGGGCGGCATGCGACCGGCCGAGCCGGTCGGTGGCGGCGCCGAGCTCGGCCGCGACGGCGGGCAGGTCCACCGGCGGACGGCCCGCGGCCTCGGCCAGCTCCGGCAGCCCCAGCTCGCGGCGGACGGCTGCGGTCTCCGCGCGGTGCCGCTCCAGCCGGGTCTCCAGCCGCTCGCGCTCCTCGCGCGGCAGCAGCACCGCCAGGGCCGCCGCCGGGTCGGGGAAGCCCGCCGCGGCGGCGGCCTTGCCCAGTTCGTCCTCGGCCTCGTCGAGCCGGGCCGCCGCCTCCGTCCGGGCCCGGGCGGAGTTCGCCGCCACGGCGACCGCCTCGGCGAGCCGGGTGAGGGCCGCGGCCCGGTCGGCGACCGAGGGCGCGTCGCCCCGGGCGGCCGCCACCCGGGCGGTCAGCGTCTGCTGCTCGGTGCCGAGCGCCAGCAGCCGGTCGGAGAGGACGGCGGCGCGCTCCTTGGCCTCCTGCAGCTCGTCGACCCGGCGGGTGCGGTCCTGCGACAGCCGGGCCATCTCCTGCTCGACCCGGCCGAGCGCCTCCGCCGCGTGCCGTGCCCCGCGATGCTGGTCCTCCAGCCCGGCCAGGGCCTGCGCGAGCGCCTCCGTGGTGTCCGGCCCGGCCGCGCCGGCGGCGGTGGCCTCGCGCACCCGCAGTGCGGTGAGCGCCTGGTCGGCCTCCGTCCAGACCCGCTCGGCGTCGGCCTGGGCCCGGCGCGCCCGCTCCTCGTCCTCGGCGCCGACCCGGCCGCCGGGCGAGGCCTCGGCGGGCGCCGGGTGTTCCGGCGAGCCGCAGACCCGGCAGGCCTCTCCCGTGCGCAACTGCTCGGCCAGCTCGGCGGCCATGCCGCTCAGCCGGCGGTCCCGCAGGTCCAGGCTGTGCTCCCGGGCGTCCAGCGCGGCGCTGCGCAGCGCGACCGCCCGGGGCCCGGCCGCGGCGATCTCGGCGCGCAGGCCGTCGCGCTCCCGCGCCGCACCGAGGCGTCCGGTCAACTCGGTGCGCTGACCGTCCAGTTGCTCGACCCGGGTGGTCGCCGACCGGGCCTCGGCGTGCTGCTGCTCCAGACGGCCCAGTTCGCCCTCGAACTCGGCGAGCCAGTCCTCGGCCTCCTCGGCCAGTTCCTCGGCGGCGCGCCGGTCCTGTGCCAGGGAGCCCTGCTCGCGGGTGAGTTCGGCGCAGCGCCGCTCCTCCGCCCGGGCCGACTCCAACCTGACCACCTCGGCCCGCAGCCGCAGCTCGGCCTCGGCCAGCCCGGCGGCATCGGCCCCGGCGAGATCCCGACCCCCGGCACCGGATCCGGCCAGCAGCTCGCGGTGCCGGCGCTCCAGCTGCCGCGCGCGCTCGAGTGCCTCGGCCGCGCTCTCCCGCAGTCGCAGGGCGGACTCCACCCCCACGGCCTCCTGCGCGGCGGCGAGCCGCCGCCGGTCCGCCGTCGCCGCGGGCTCGAAGCCGGCCAGCCGCTCGGCCCGGTCCAGCGCCTCGCGGTGCCGGCGCTGGCGACCGGCCAGCTCCTCGGCGGCCTCGCGGCGCTCCTGGGCGGCGCGCTGGGCGGCCCCGGCGCCCGCGAGGGCGGCCTCGGTGACGGTGAGCTGCTCGGCCGCGCCGCTGCGCAGGACCGCCGCCCAGCCGAGCACCCCGGCCGCCAGACCGTCGTCGTCCTCGGCCGGCACCCAGCCCGCGGCGGGTTCGGCGCCCGGACCGGCCGCCTGCTCGGCCTTGCTGGCGAGGTCCCGCAGCCGGCGCCGGCCGGCCTGGACGGCGGCCTCCTGGCCGCGGCGCTGCTCGGCCAGCCAGGCCTCCACGTGCTGGAACCGCTCGGTGTCGAACAGCCGCCGCAGCAGCTTGCCGCGCTCCTCCGAATCGGCCTTGAGGAAGCGGGCGAAGTCGCCCTGCGGCAGCAGCACCACCTGGCAGAACTGCTCCCGGTTCATGCCGATCAGCCGGTGGATCTCCTCCCCGGCCTCCTGGTGCGACTTGCTGATCCCGCGCCAGCCGGGCGCGCCGTCGCCCGTGTCGAGGACCCACTCGCGCAGCAGGGTCTGCGCCCGCTCGACGGTGGTGCCGCTCCCGACCTTCTTCGGCCGGCGCTGCTCGGGCAGCCGGGTGACCTGCAGCCGCCGCCCGCCGAGGGTCAGCTCCAGCTCCACCGAGGTCAGCCGCTTCGGGTCGGCGTGGTCGCTGCGCAGCCGGTTGGCCCGGCGCGCGCCCGGCGTCTCGCCGTACAGGGCGAAGCAGACCGCGTCCAGCACGCTGGTCTTGCCCGCGCCCGTCGCGCCGCGCAGCAGGAACAGCCCGCCGGCGGCGAGCGCGTCGAAGTCCACCGTCTCGCTGCCCGCGAACGGGCCGAAGGCGGTGACGGTGAGCCGGTGCAGCCTCATCGGGGCAGGTCCGCCTTCCGGTCCGTGGTCTCCCGGACGCGCTCGAAGCCCTCCCGCAGCCAGCCGAGCTCGTCCGGCTCCGGCTCGGCGCCGGGGCGGACGTGCCGCAGGAAGCCCTCCGCGATCTCCAGGTCCCCGCGGCCGCTGACCCGCGCCGCGTACGACTGCGAGGGCTCGGCCTCGCGGCGCTCGGGGTCGAACAGCAGCTGGAGGGTGTGCGGGAAACGGCGGCGCAGCCGCTCCATCGGCTCGCTCGGCCGCGCCGCGTCGGTGAGCGTGGCCTGCACCCAGGACTGCTCGTGCTCGGAGTACCGCTCGTCGGTGAGCAGCGCGTCGAGGGTGTCGCGCAGTGTCGCCAGGCGGCGCGGCTCGGGACAGGGAACCCGGTCGGCCGTCACCGAGCCGTCGGCGGCCAGGTCGACCAGCCACATGGTCTTGCGCTGGTGCACCTCGGAGAAGGAGTAGGCGAGCGGGGAGCCGCTGTAGCGCAGGTGCGGGGCGAGCGTCTGGCAGCCGTGCAGGTGGCCGAGCGCGGCGTAGTGCACGCCGTCGAAGACCGACGCGGGGACGGAGGCGACGCCGCCGACCGCGATGTCCCGCTCGCTGTCGCTCGGCGCGCCGCCGGTGACGAAGGCGTGCGCCAGCACCACCGCCCGGGTGCCTGCCGGGCGTGCCGCGAGGTCCTCCCGGACCCGGTCCATCGCCGCCCCGAGCACCGCCGCGTGCCCGCCCTTCGTCAGCCCGAACCGCTCGCGCACCAGAGTCGGCTCCAGGTACGGCAGCCCGTACACCGCCACCGGGCCGTGCTCGTCCGCCAGCAGGACGGGCTCGGCGCACTCGCCCGGGTCGGTCCGCAGGTGGATGCCGGCCCGGCCGATCAGCCCCGCCCCGACGCCGAGGCGGCGGGCCGAGTCGTGGTTGCCGCTGATGAAGACCGTCGGCACCTCGAGGTCCGCCAGCCGGTGCAGCACGTCGTCGAACAGCGCGACCGCTTCCAACCCGGGCAGCGCCCGGTCGTACACGTCCCCGGCGACCAGCACGGCGTCCACGCCCTCGGACCGGACCACCTCCACCAGGTGGTCCAGGAAGGCGCGCTGGGCGTCGTGCAGGCTCTCCCGGTGGAACGAGCGCCCGAGATGCCAGTCGGAGGTATGCAGCAGTCGCATGGTTCCCGACCCTAACCCGCGGCACTGACAAACCCGTCCGACCCGGTGGAACCACTGGCTCCTGGCACCCCTGGCACCCCTTGCGTCCGGGGCCGGGGCCCCGGGGCCGGGCGGCGGTGGGCGGGGCGGGTGGCGCCGAGCCCGTTCGATCACTCCGGGTGAATTGTCAGTGGCTCTGTGTATGTTCCTCGGCGTCGGCCACTCCCGGTCGGGGTGGTCGGCGCGATCCGGTGTCGGAGGGCGAGAAGGAGGAGCCATGGCTGCGGTACGGAAGTCGGTGCGCGAGGTGCCGGGCGCTGCGGCGGGGTGGTCCCCGCGGGAGCGCCGGCGGGTGCTGGTGCTGGGCGGGCGGCGGCCGGGTGGCGGTGCCGGTGGGGCGTCGGCGGGCGGGCCCGGTGGGGCGGCGCCACCCGGGGGCGGGCGGCCGCCGGGGGCCCGGGCGGGAGGGGAC